>NZ_JBFTMA010000071.1:0-11365 GCF_056396725.1 Bacillus sp. 05T31 | reverse complement strand
CCCATGGTCTTTCTTTCACAAGCTCCAAATACTCCGCAAACGTACCTTCCCATTGTAAACGTTCTTCTGCTTCCCGATATTKTTCAATTTTCTTTAGAATATCCATTATAGCTCCTCCCCCATCTCCTTGTTCAATCGGATTATTATAAAAGGTATGCTAGGATGTCCTTAAACATTCTTTAAATCAAAACGAAATATATAATAGCGCTATAAAATTCTCTCCAAAATTCAAAGAAAATTCTGTATAATAAAGGTATTAAAGTTTTCACGCTGCTATTCATTGTAAATAAATTCTTTTCTTCTGGGAACCTTACATACATTTCGATTCACAARTAGGATTCGTAAACCGAAAAAGTAAGGRGGAAATTAGTATGAAGTTATTATTAATTTTAGGTGTATCRATCACATTTCTTACAGCTATTTTTACATCTGGTTATAACGATAAACCAGGTACACAAAAAAAGTGATGTGCTTTTCAGCACATCACTTTTTTTCTTGTTTTTTATACACTATTTAAAATAAATATTTTCCACATCGTATATCGATAAAGGGCGATTATAAAAATAACCTTGTACGATTTTCACATTCTTTTCCTTTAAGAACTGTATTTGTTCCGCCTTTTCTACTCCTTCTGCAATTACATTTAACCCTAGAGTATGTGCTAAATGAATAATTGCAGCCGTAATATTCGTATCTCTTTCATCTTTATATATACCTTCCATAAAAGAACGATCAATTTTTAACGTATCAATCGGATATTTTTTTAAATAACTTAAAGATGAATATCCCGTTCCAAAGTCATCTAAATGAATCTTTAAATTTTGTTCTTTTAACTGCAGTAACACTCTTTTTGATACATCTTTATGTATAAGAGCCCCTTCTGTAACTTCTATTGCTAATAAATGAGGGGGAACGTTGTACTTATTTAAAGCACGTGTAATCATCTCTATTAATGTAATAGAACGAAAATGTCTAGCTGAAATATTAACTGCGATTGGTACAACCTCATATCCTTTATTTAACCATTCACGTATCTGTTCACAAACTTGATGTACTACCCATTCATCAAGTTTAATAATAAACCCTGTTCTTTCAGCAAGKGGGATAAATTGATTKGGCGAGACAAAACCTAGCTCCTTATTCTCCCACCTTATTAAGGCTTCCATACTGGCTATCTTTTCCGTTTCAATATTAATTTGAGGTTGATAATAGAGGGAAAATTCATTTTTCTCTATAGCACGATGTAACTGATTTTCTATTATAAACCTTTGTTCACGTTCACAATCTAATCCACTACAATAAAAATGATAATACCCTTTTCCTTTTTCCTTTGCTTTTTCCAAAGCTGCGTCGACTCTTTGGAAAAGCATTTTTTCATCCATTCCATCTTCTGGGGCCATTACAATCCCAATTGATGCACTCAAATAAACATCCTCTTCTTCTATTACAAAATGCCCACTAATTTTTTTTAATATTRTTTGTGCAACTTCCTCTACGTATTCTCTCGTTATATTTTCTATTAACATAACAAATTGATCATCATGTTCTCTAAATAAATGCATATCTTCTATTTTTAGGTCTCGTAAGCATTCAGTAACTTTTTTTAAGACTTGATCCCCTTCTTTATGACCAAATGTATCATTAATAAGGTGAAATTCATCCAAATCTATAAAAACCAATGCGAATTCTTTATTCTCAGCTAAAAATTCATTTAGCTTATTTGTACATGATATTCTATTCATTAACCCCGTTAACTGATCAAAGTAAGCTAAATATTCTGTTTTCATCTCATTTAATACTTGCCTCGTAACATCCTTCGTAACAATGTACACCCCGACGATTTCACTATTCACAATAATGGGGATTGTCCTCACGGAAATATAAAGTTCATATCCTTCTTTATGAATATATTTCTTTGCAACAATTTGTTTTGCTCTTCCCTGTAAAGCATTTTTAAATATAATTTGAAAAGTTTTTTCATATTCTTTATTTATAAACTGACAAATAAATTGGTCCTTTAACTCTTCATATCGATACCCAAAAATTTCATAAGTCGCTGGATTTGCATATGTAATTCTTCCAATAGAATCTACAGATATAATGGAATCATTATTATATTCTAGTAATGACTTAAATAACATTTGTTTTTCTTCTATTTCCACTTTTTTCTTAACCTGTGCTGTAATATCTCTAGTAATACAAATAATAAACTGACATGTTCCATTTACATCGCATACTGGATTAAGTGAAGATTCATAATGTATATCACCAGTTGGCAAACTAATTACATCACAAAATGTAATTGCTCTCGCTTCTCTCATTACTTTTGCATAGTGTCCTTGCAATAACCTTGCCGTATCTTCTGGTAATACTTCTGCAAAAGTTTTCCCATAACATTCTTTCCCTAGCCTGGCGTGATTCATTCCTATTTTATTCACATAAATATATTTAAAAGTTTCATCATCAATAACTTTCACAATAAACACTAAATCTTGAATAGCATGTAACAATCCCTGTCTCACTAAATCCATATCTATCATACTTAAAAAGGTATTTTGATTATTATATTGTTCCTTCATATTTATCTCAACCCGTCTTATCTATTTTTATTCATATATCTCATTCTATATGAACATGTACCTTTTTTAAAATGTATGATTACATATTTTTTTAAAAAATAAAAAAGCCGCCAAATGGCGACTTTTAATACACGATTTCTAAATCTAATCCTGGATAATTTTGTTGACGGAACGCTTCATAAATTAAAATTGCTGCTGTATTAGATAAATTTAATGAACGTACTTTATCCGTCATTGGAATACGTAAACAATGATCGAAGTTTTCTTCAATTACATTAGCTGGTAATCCATTTGTTTCTCTTCCAAATACGAAATAGTAATCCTTCTCACGTTTGCTATAATCAAATGCTGTATGAGCTTTCTCGCCATACTTTGTTAAATAAAAGAATTCACCATCTTTATTTTTTTCATAAAATTCTTCGATTGAATCATAATACGTAACTTTTACGTGCTGCCAATAATCTAATCCTGCACGCTTTAACATTTTGTCATCCGTTGAAAATCCAAGCGGTCTAATCAAATGTAATTCTGTTCCAGTTGCTGCACAAGTACGTGCAATATTTCCTGTATTTGCTGGAATTTCTGGTTGATATAAAACAACATGTACTCCCACGCGATATTCACCTCTATTTTTTATCTACTACGTATTATACCACTTGAACGAAAAATCTCTACCCATTAATAATATGAAAGAATTTATATTTCATTTGTGGTGTATATTTACTAGAATCTTCATAGTTCCAATAACGCCTGCGGCTATTCGCTGAATGTGCATTTACAAGCGGCATACCATCTGCGTCTTTTGCTACTACAATTGTCGTATGATTCCACCTACCATCATCCTCAAAATCATACGCAATTACATCGCCAAGAATAAGGTCTTCTGGCCTTTCTACTGCTTCTGCTCGAAGCCCTGTTGTAGCACCTGACAAATACCAATAAAAAGAGTGTGCTACAGCCCAGCTCCAACTCCACTGGTTTCCCCTTTGCCACCACCCTTTACGAATGTTAGGATGTCCATTCATCGGTACTTCTCCAGTGTGCAGACATTGTGAAATGAAATTTGTACAATTATCCGGAAAATTACGGTATGCAGAATTACGATCATCCCACCAACGCTCTGCATATTTCACTGCCTCTAAACGATTATATTGATATGAACCGTATTTTTCTTTCGTGACTTCCCGTTCTAACGTTTCACCTATTCCTATTTCTTCTGACACTTCAAGAGCATAATCATCTATTATACAACTATTTTTTAAACAAACTCGTCGTTTTAATTGTTCCTCTTCGATATAAAATAATTCTTTATGCTTAATTAAATATTTCAAGTGTATTTGATAATCAAGTTCTTGATGCTCATTACTATTTAATTGTCTAATGAAAGAAATATCTGCAGTTGCTTTCACTATATGTGCACTACGCTTTTGAAACAATTGTTTCTTTCTCTGTACCATTTGTAACAAATCTACTGCAATACCGTCTACATCTGTTCGTTTCTCTGTTATATATGCTAAAAACTGTTGCACTTGCTTTTCAATATTCGCTTTTACAACCATTTCGTTTCCCTCCCATATTACAATATGAAAAAGGGAGATATTATCTACTCTTTTTTCTGTGCTAACAATTCAAGTCCACGATTCATTTCATGAAGAACCTCTTCATCTTTCTCACGTTCCATCGCTTTTTCAATCGCTTCTCCTACTCCATCTCCACCAATTTTCCCAAGTGCCCATGCTGCTGTTCCTCGAAGTACTGGTCTTGGATCATCTTTCATAACACCGATTAAATCAGGAATTGCTGCTGTTTCTTTGAAATGTGCAAGTGCTAAAATAGCATTTCGTTGCAATGGTTTTTTACCTCTCCATGAACCAGACATAATTCCATACTTCTCTTTAAAATCACGATTACTAATTGTTAAAAGTGGTGTTAATAACGGTTTAACTAACTCAGGGTCAGGCTCCATTTCAGGATGGTTATGAAAATCCATTCCTTTATTTTTCGGACAAACAGTCTGACACGTATCACATCCATATATACGGTTTCCTATTTTATCGCGATATTCTTCAGGCAGAAACCCTTTTGTCTGTGTTAAAAATGCAATACATTTCTTCGAGTCCAACTGCCCGCCTTGTACTAAAGCACCTGTAGGACAAATATCAATACATTTCGTACAACTTCCACATTGATCTTCTATTGGCCGATCCGGAGGGAATGGAACATTCGTAATCATTTCTCCTAAGTATACATACGAACCAAATTCCGGCGTAATAATAGCGCAGTTCTTACCACTCCATCCAATACCGGCACGCTCTGAAACAGCTCGATCACTTAGCTCCCCTGTATCAAYCATTGATTTCACTTCTATATCCGGCAGCTTTTCGATTAAATACGCCTCTAACTTTTGCAAACGATCTCGTAGAACAAGGTGATAATCTTGGCCCCAAGAAGCACGGCAAAAAATCCCACGTCGTTCCCCTCGTTTACTTAATGGTGCATTTTTTAATTTTGAAGGGTATGCTAAAGCAATCGCAATAATTGATTTCGCACCAGGTAACAATAGCTGTGGATTCGTTCTCTTCTCTATATCAGGCTCTTCGAATCCAGACTGATAATTCAATTGTTGTTGCTGGATTAGGCGCTGCTTTAATTCCTCAAATGGTGAAGCACTGGCAAAACCTATTTTATCTATACCAATCGTTTTACTATACGCAATTACATCTTGCTTTAATTGTTCAAAGTCCATTTTCAATCGCCTCCACCGATGAATCCATCCCTTATGTAACGACTATACTGGTTATCAATTCACTTTTGGAATAATATTCTTCACTTCTATTTTCGCATACAATTATGATTTTCAAACATTAAAAAACGCAATGCTTCGTTTATCTTAGAAACGAAACACTGCGTTGATCACAATTTATTAGAAAAACATTAAATAAAATTTGGAGCGGGTGAAGAGAATCGAACTCTCGACCAGAGCTTGGAAGGCTCTTGTTTTACCACTAAACTACACCCGCAAATATGAAAAAAATATAAGATATTGAAATAACTTATGTAAAGTAGTATAGCATGTAAAAAAAATCGAAGCAAGAAATTTATCGAAAAAAGTCGAAAAAGTGATGAGATACCTCATCACTTTTTCAATTCTTTATCAATCGCCTTCTTCATACTATCGAAATCAGGGTTTGCAAGATTCCCATTTATATATACTGAAGGAGCACCTTGAACTTTTAATTTTTGAGCACGATCTGAATCTTTACGTACTTTGTCTTTCATTTCTTTACTGTGTAAATCTTTTTTAAACTGTTCTACATTAATTTTTGGAAGCTTTTCTTTCACAATATTAAGAAGTAATTCTTCTGTAATCCATTCTTCCGTATCTTTCTTTTGATTTTGATAAATCTCATCATAGAAAATCCAGAATGAATCTTGATCTTGTTTATAAATTGCTTCACCAGCAGCTGCACCTAAATCAGAGTCTTTTCCAATAAACGGGAAGTTAATAAAATATAACTGCACTTTACCTTTATCAATATACTCTTCTTTTAATCGTGGTAATACTGTTACATCCCAAGTACGACAAGCTGGACATTTAAAGTCTCCAAATTCAACTACCTTAACTGGAGCATCATCTTTCCCTAAAGATTGTTGCGTAGAATAAGCAAACATCTCATTCCCTTTATCTTTCTTGTCATTTATGATGCTATACACAATCGTCCCGATTACAATCAATACTGCRATAGAAAAAACTATACCAAGAACCATGAGTTTGTTTGATGATTTCATATACATTCCTCTTTAATTTCATATTCTGTATACATCATTGTACACAATACACATAATATCAATACTTACATAGGTCACGCAATGAACACGCTCACATAAATTACAAAAATACAACATTTGTGACAATATTGTGTCGCCTTTTGTCACAAATTATCCAAAAAAAGAAGCTCCTATGTAGGAACTTCTTTTAACTTACTGCTTTTTCATGGGCATTTTTTAACATGGATTGCTCTGTTTTTATATCATGACGAATTACTAATTTCTCACTAACTGCTTGCACATATTCATCATGATTTATATACCCTTCTTTCTCCATTAGCCTTAAAACTACATTCCGTCTCTCAACTGCTTTATCATAATTTTGTGCAGGTGAGTAATAAGCCGGTGCTTTTACTACAGCAGCCATCATTGCACTTTCAGCCAAYGTTAATTGATCCACCTTTTTACCGAAGTAAAGGTTTGCTGCTTTTTCAATYCCCCATGCTCCTTCTCCGTAGTAAATATTACTCACATATAATTTTAAAATCTCATCCTTTGTGAATGTACGTTCAATCTTTTTCGTATAAAAAATTTCTTTCCACTTACGRGAAAATGTACGTTCATTAGATAARAAAGCATTTTTAGATARCTGCTGTGTAATSGTGCTTCCTCCTTGCACAACACCACCAGCTTTTATATTTTCAATAGAAGCTCGAATAATTGCTATATAGTCTAAACCGTTATGATGATAAAACCTTTTATCTTCCGTCGCAATAAATGCGTGTGTTAATGATTCTGGCACCTCTAACTTAGCGGGTACATTTAATTTACTAATATCACTTCGCTCAATCATTACATTTCCAACGAATAATAATGCAAAACTTAACAATAATAATAATATAATGGCTTTATAAAGAAATTTAGTTAATGGATTTAATGCAACTTTTTGATGATAATTCACTCTAGATAATACTCGTTCCTTCATCTCGAACACCTCTTTTCCACACAGCATATAACTCTTAATTTAAGAATACCTTGTTGTAAAAGAATATCCCATCGATTTCTCTTACACCTACCTTACAACATTGTAAGGTGTAAAAATGTATTGTATCACAGTCCCTTTTTATCTACTATTCATATGAAATGTTGAATGTACATTTGTTTATCACACTATTCATAGGAAATAGGACTCTCCTTAATTTCACTTTATTCTTTTATTATATCAGTTTATACATTTATTCTTTTAAACATCTAGCAATCTAATTATATACGATATATCACTATTATACAGAACAAACGTTCCGCAAATCAATACTAGCTTTCGGATTATCTCGCTATTTGTGGGCAGTAAGACTTCTCCCTTAAAACTTGGCTAAAGCTAGGAAATTAGGTGGTAGTCCTACTTTCTTCACTAATTATTAGCCTACACTTTATTATTGTGACCTTTTTCTGAAACAGTATACATAAAGAAAAGGTCAGCAATTTGAGCTATCCTCAAATAACTAACCTAAACTTTACAGCCTTCCTATAAGATTATATGGYTGAACTTCCCATGTTTCGTATGGAATGAAATGCATTGCTTTCATCGCATCAAGTGTCCTTGATTTCATATGAGGACGCGTTATATACTCATCAATGTTCTCTTCGTTTAAAGCAACAAATTTAGCATCTTGTATTTCTTCAGGTTGAATTTTTATTTCACCACTAACATATGCTACTTTAAAAACAACAGCTACAATATGCATAGAAGCATTATAATAAATCCCTGTAACTCCGATAGGCTTCACAGTTAATCCTGTTTCCTCCATTATTTCTCTGCAAACAGCTTGATCGAGCGCTTCCCCTTCTTCTACCTGTCCTCCAGGCATTTCCCACGTATCTGCTCGCCAGTGCACTTTCGTTAAAAGCACCTCATTCTTTTCATTTGTTAAATAACCTGCTACGGCAACAATATGCTTTGGTGTTTTATGCTCCACAGAAATACCTCCTAGAAATATGATTATTTAAAATACAAACCTATAACCATATTCCCTAGCAGCTACAAAATACCTTTAATACTTTACCACCTTAATTAACTCCATAAAAAAAGACCCTATCCGTTAAAGGAAAGGGTCTTCTGTCTTATATTATTCCCCTAAGTCTACGTTGTGGTAAACTTGCTGTACATCTTCTAAATCTTCTAATGCATCAACCATTTTTTCAAATTGCACTTGAGCATCTTCAGGAAGTTCTACATCACTTTGTGCAAGCATTGTTAATTCTGCAACTGTAAATTCTTCAACACCAGCACCTTTAAGTGCAGATTGTACTGAATGGAACTGATCAGGTTCAGCATAAACGATAACAGAATCTTCTTCTTCTAGAATGTCACGTGCATCTACATCTGCTTCCATTAAGATTTCAAGAACTTCATCTGATGTTTTACCTTCAAGACCGATAACAGCTGTCGCATCAAACATGTAAGCGACAGAACCGTTTACACCCATGTTACCACTGTTTTTGCTAAATGCAGCTCGTACATCTGCTGCAGTACGGTTTACGTTATTTGTCAGTGTATCTACAATTACCATAGATCCGTTTGGTCCAAAGCCTTCATAACGAAGCTCGTCATAGTTTTCTTCTGAACCGCCTTTTGCCTTTTCAATCGCACGGTCAATAATTGTTCTTGGCACGTTGTATGTTTTCGCACGTTCTAATACAACTCTTAACGTTTGGTTTGATTCTGGATCTGGCTCGCCTTGTTTTGCTGCCACATAAATTTCACGTCCAAATTTCGCGTATATACGGCTTGTATTTGCATCTTTTGATGCTTTTTTTTCTTTAATATTGTTCCATTTACGGCCCATACTTTCCACTCTCTTTCCCATTTTAAATCTACATAAAAATATTAATATGAAATATAATGTGTATTCAACACATTTTTAAAAGAAATATAAAAAGTTCATTTTTGATTCATATTACAGACATAATATAAATCACTATCATTTTGTTCTTTCGACAAGTTATATTATACATGAATTCCTAAGTTTATTACGAATTTTAAAATCACATAGCATAATTTAACAAAAAAAACCCTAACATTTCTGTTAGGGTCTTTTTAGGTGACATTTATATAGAGTGCTACCCTTAAAATCCTTTATTTTAAAGCATTTTAAAAATTTTGAGCTTCTTTAAACATGATAAATTAAAATGAAACGGAGCCAAAATGGAATCATATTAAATAACTGACACCTTTTACTTTCATTTCTTTCCCTTGATTAAATTTATCATATTTCATTTATTACTGTGATAATTTATTTTATTATTTCTTGCTAAACAATAAGAAACAGGGCAAAGCTGCCATGTCCTTTTAAAKATTTGTTATGTAGTATGTTATGAACTATTCATTGTCAAACTAAAGTTATTCCTTTTCATTCCTCTACTAATCCCATAATATTTCCTTAATTACTTTCTATTGCTGTATAATTAAAGTAGGAAAAAATTTGAAGAAAAGATGGGAGAGAATTATGACACATTCAAATGAGAAAAAATCACATGGTTTTAAAGGAATAGGAGAGAAGTTAAACCCAACTATCTATCAAGTGAAATTCATGAAATTGGATGGTCCAATTCAATTTGAGTCGTTCCCTAAATTAAAGGAATTAGGGGACTGGTTGAGTACTTCAACGCAAATATGGTCGTGTCACTCAACTATGTACAAGTACAACAGAGAAGAGTTTGAAAAGAAGTTTTTCGAAATTACGAAATTACCAGCTGATAATGTGGTAATTTCAACTGGTGGTATCGGATTTAACTTCATGTCACCAGGGTGGAGAGATTCTCTCTAGAGTGCTCGAAAAAATTCTTGTATATGTAATATTCTACTGAAATTTTATCCTTTTAATACTTCATAGTTTCTTCCAACTGTATCTAAAGTTCGTCACCTACTCACCGCACACTACCCCAACGCACTATTAGTGCTTATTTTGTAGTGTGAAGAAAATACAAAAAAACTCTACACAATTAGTGTAGAGCCTTGATGTTACGCCGTTCGTGATACCGATGGTCGGGGTCGAACCGACACTCCCGAAGGAACACGATTTTGAGTCGTGCGCGTCTGCCAATTCCGCCACATCGGCATAAATAAAGGCGGCAACCGGATTTGAACCGGTGGTAAAGGTTTTGCAGACCTCTGCCTTACCACTTGGCTATGCCGCCATATGAAGTTAAAATGGAGCGGAAGACGGGATTCGAACCCGCGACCCCAACCTTGGCAAGGTTGTATTCTACCACTGAACTACTTCCGCAAAAATGGCTGGGCTAGCTGGATTCGAACCAGCGCATGACGGAGTCAAAGTCCGTTGCCTTACCGCTTGGCTATAGCCCACCGAAGTTTTACTTAATTATATGTAAGTATCCATTAATTTATTTGTAATTTTTAAAAAATAAAAATGGGGCGACTGATGGGAATTGAACCCACGAATGCCGGAGCCACAATCCGGTGCGTTAACCACTTCGCCACAACCGCCATGTTGTGTATATATTTGGCAGGGGCAGTAGGAATTGAACCCACACTGGAGGTTTTGGAGACCTCAGTTCTACCTTTAAACTATGCCCCTATGTAAAATGGTGGAGGGGGGCAGATTCGAACTGCCGAACCCGAAGGAGCGGATTTACAGTCCGCCGCGTTTAGCCACTTCGCTACCCCTCCGAAACTTACATGGTGCCGGCTAGAGGACTTGAACCCCCAACCTACTGATTACAAGTCAGTTGCTCTACCAATTGAGCTAAGCCGGCATATTTTATTAAAATGGTGGCTCGGGACGGAATCGAACCGCCGACACGAGGATTTTCAGTCCTCTGCTCTACCGACTGAGCTACCGAGCCTTATTAAAATGGCGGTCCCGACCGGGGTCGAACCGGCGATCTCCTGCGTGACAGGCAGGCATGTTAACCACTACACCACGGGACCATTTGGTTGCGGGGACAGGATTTGAACCTGCGACCTTCGGGTTATGAGCCCGACGAGCTACCGTACT
>NZ_JBFTMA010000070.1:0-11419 GCF_056396725.1 Bacillus sp. 05T31 | reverse complement strand
GTTTTTTGGAAGGGAAATGGAAGCGGACTGTCGAAGGGAGTGGAAACAGATTAAAGGTGGTGCTCTCATGAAACAGAAAGACGTGCAGACATGCTCTCATTGCGGTTCTCAAAACATAGGAGAAGGTGAGTTTATCGGTTATGCACAAATACGGAAAAAGGAAACGATGTTCACATCTTCACCAGTGGATGCTTATATTTGTACAGATTGCGGGAATATCCTTTCATTAAAGGTACGGAATTATGAAAGGTTTAAGCAGAAGCCGCTATGATTGTTGAGAAGTGGTCATATCCAGCGTTGTATACGAAACGTCTTATATTAAGGGAAATTAATATGAGTGATATTTTACATATATATGAGTATGCCTCAGATAAAGAAATGTCAACGTATACAGTATGGGATGCTCATCAATCGTTACATGACACACAAAAATATATAGAAGAAATTGTGAGTCAATATGAGAAAGAAAAAGTAGCTCCCCTTGGAATTGTATTAAGAGAGGAACAAAAACTCATAGGGACTTGTGGATTTATAAAATATGATGTAACTGAACATAAAGCGGAAATTGCATACGCCTTATCACGAAAATATTGGGGTAGAGGATTAGCTACCGAGGCGGCTTCAGCTTTTTTTAGCTATGGTTTTAATGAGTTACGTCTTAATAGTATTGAAGCAGGATGTAATTCAGAAAATGAAGCATCTGAAAAATTAATGAAACGTTTGAATATGGAATACGATTGTACAATTCAAACGTTTCATTAAAGGTAAGTATCGTGATACGAAAAGGTATTGTATATCTAGGAAAAGATATATGAATCAATGAAATATTTTATATTGAAAACTCCTTTAATTGAATAAGGTGGTTTTTGTTTTACATATAACAATAATTACCTTTAATTGTTATAATTGATTATTGAGAAATATTGTTTTTCTTAATACCACAATCATAGAAGAAAACTAGCTAAATCGTATACAAAACCGCTATATAACACAATCGCAACCGTAAGTTGACAAAGTGCAACCAGAGGAAGATAGAGATAAGAGCAATGTTTACCTACAATTTAGTTAAGAAAACAAAGGGGGACACACATATGGRATTTGGTGAGAAGCTTTTTAAATTAAGAAAGGAAAAAGGCCTTTCTCAAGAAGCGTTAGCTGAGAAATTAAACACAACAAGACAAGCGGTTAGTAAATGGGAAAATGGTCAAGGTTTTCCTGAAACCGAAAAACTAATAATGATTGGAAATGTATTTGAAGTATCTCTTGATTACTTATTAAAAGAAACTGCTGAGCAAAGTAATGAAAAGGAAAATGGTTATTATGTAAGTMAGGAAATGGCGGAAGGGTATATAGTGTATGGGCAAAAAATTTCTAAATATATTGCGTTAGGATTTAGTTTGCTCATTTTATCGACAATACCGTATTTATTATTTAAAGAAAATGCAACAATGTCGACATTCCTTGTTATTATCATTGCTGTCCTTGGAATTGGAGCAATGATGGTACCTGTAACGATAGAAGAGAGTCGATACAATGTATTAAAAAAAGAAGAATTACTATTTGATCCAAACTTTTTAAAAGAATTGACAAAAAGATATGCGACTATTAAAAAGAAGTATGCTGCAGTAATGATCGTTGGATTTTGTTTTATAGCAGCAGGAGCGATACCATTTTTATTTGAGAAAAAGCATATCACTTCAGGAGAATTAGTGCAGTATTATCCGTACTGTGTTGTACTTATTGCTATTGGAGTCTATCTTTTTGTTCGTGTTGTAGGAGTGTGGGAGATGTATCGAATTTTAGTAGAAAATAAGGAATACAGTAATCGTTTTATTTTTAAAATGAAAAAGAAAGTAAGAAAAAAGGTAGATAGTTTATAAAAAATAAAAAACATGTTTCGAATCAATGTATTCAAAACATGTTTTTTATCGTTCTGAATTATTTCCAAAGAAATAATTCAGAAAATACAGAAAAATGTCGTAATCATTTGTAGAAGTCTGTTATAATAAACAAAAAATGAAAACGCTTTAAAGGGGGATGTAACCAATATGATGATGAATGTACCGCTAACAATTAGTTCTATGATGGAAAGAGCAGAGAAACTGTTTTCGAAGAAAGAAATTGTTTCACGGACACATGATAAAGTTACGACGTTAACGTATAAGCAGTTAGGTGAAAGGACGAGAAGACTTTCAAGTGCGCTAAAAAAATTAGGAATTAAAGAAGGCGAGCGTATAGGAACGTTAGCGTGGAATCATCATCGACATGTGGAGGCGTATTTTGCTATTCCAGGTATTGCTTCCGTTTTACACACAATTAATATTCGTTTATCTCCTCAACATATTTCATACATTATTCAGCACGCAGAAGATCGCATTTTACTCATTGATGAAGATCTCGTACCACTTGTTGAAAAYATTCAATCACAATTATCAACTGTACAAGCCTACATTATTATGACTGATAAAGAYGAACTTCCAAAWACTACACTGGAKCCTGTATATCATTATGAAAAGYTATTAGAAGAAGGSGATCCCAATTTCCAATTTGTAAAAGATATTGATGAAAATACACCTGCTGGTATGTGYTATACGTCAGCGACTACAGGAAACCCAAAAGGTGTTGTATATACGCATCGTAGTACGGTTTTGCATTGTATGGCACTCGGTTTAGCCGATACAGCTGCTTTATCGGAAAGTGATGCGGCAATGGCTATTGTACCAATGTTTCATGTGAATGCTTGGGGGCTTCCTTTTGCAGCTACTTGGTTTGGAACTAAACAAGTTCTGCCAGGACCAATGTTTACTCCAAAAATTTTATTAGAGATGATTCAAGCTGAAAAAGTAACGATAGCAGCAGGTGTGCCGACAATTTGGCTCGGTGTATTACAAGAGTTAGAAAATAATAGTTACGATTTATCTAGTATAACGAGAATATTATGCGGTGGTGCTGCTGCACCGAAAAGCGTTATTAAAGCATTTGAGCAAAAATATAATGTTCCTTTCGTACATGCATATGGTATGACTGAAACAAGCCCACTTGTAACACTTGCACGTTTAAAAAGTTATGAAACAGAATTATCATATGAAGAGCAATTAGAAATCCGCTCAAAACAAGGATATCTTGTCCCTGGTGTAGAGATGAAAGTAGTCGGTACAAACGGTGAAGTGAAGTGGGATGGTACTGAGATGGGAGAGTTATGTTTACGAGCACCTTGGATCGCTGAAAGCTATTATAACGATGATCGTACTGTCGAAGGATTYCGWGAYGGTTGGTTATATACWGGWGATGTYGTTACRGTTGATGAGGAAGGCTGCGTGAAAATTGTTGATCGTACGAAAGATGTTATTAAAAGCGGRGGAGAATGGRTTTCTTCAGTGGATCTTGAAAATGCTTTAATGGCACATGATGCTATATTTGAAGCGGCTGTCGTTGCAATTCCTCATCCGCAGTGGCAAGAACGCCCAGTTGCCTGTGTTGTTCAAAAGAAAAATAGTACGGTTACAAAAGAAGAAATATATGAGTTTTTAAAACCACAGTTTGCTAAATGGTGGTTACCGGACGATATTGTATTTATGGAGGAAATTCCGAAAACATCTGTTGGGAAGTTTTTAAAGCAGGCGCTTCGGAAAGAACTTGAGCATTTGCATAAAGAGAAATAATTGAATTTACGTTTGTAAACTTATATGGAGACGAGGTTGACAAACAGTGGATAGAAAGATAAGATAACTCCTATAATATGTTATCTAAAATCTAATTTAAGTTTACAAATAGGAGAAGCAAACATGAATACAAAAAACTTAGTTTTCGTCGCTTTATTTAGTTCTATTATGGGAGTGTTAGGGTTAATACCTCCAATTGCTCTTGCTATTACACCAGTTCCAATTACATTACAATCACTCGGTGTTATGCTTGCTGGTGGATTGTTAGGCTCACGTCTTGGTGCGTTAAGTCAGCTTATTTTTTTACTTATAGTTGGAGTTGGAGCACCATTACTTGCTGGTGGACGCGGTGGTCCAGGCGTATTTGTTGGGCCAAGTGCAGGGTATTTACTTGGTTATATCGTTGGAGCGTTTGTCATTGGTTATTTAATTGAGCGTTTACGTGAAGTTTCTATAATAAAGGTATTATGTATTAATATAATTGGTGGTATTTTCGTAGTTTATGTATTTGGTATTATTGTACAAGCTTTCTTTATGGATGTTTCTATATGGCAGACGATGAAAGTAAGTGCCGTATTTTTACCAGGTGATTGCATAAAAGCGACTATAGCAGCAATTCTTGTAACGAAATTACATCGTTCATTGAAACATATTATTACGCCTGCTTTGAAGAATAAAAAAATTACAAATGCAGGGTAAGAAAAAGGAGAAACACGTTACTTGCGTGTTTCTTTTTATTATTTTGTAAAGAAAGGACGTCTCATATGGGGATTACAAAAGAATATAAAAAGTATGCCTCTTTACAACCAAATAAAATAGCGMTWAARGAAAATGATMGAGTWTTAACATATAAAGAATGGTTKGAGTCAGTTTGTAAAGTAGCAAACTGGTTGAATGAAAAAGAATCGCAGAATAAAACGATAGCAATTKTATTAGARAATAGTATGGAGTTTTTACAACTATTTGCGGGTTCCGCAATGGCTGGATGGGTTTGTGTGCCGCTAGATATAAAGTGGAAACGAGATGAGCTTAAAGACAGACTAGTGATTAGTAAACCAGATGTTATTGTGGCGGAGCAGTATAGGCTTAGTGATATATCGTGCGAAGAAGGGAGGATTATTGAGATTGAAGAATGGAAAGAAATGATTGAGAACTATCTTCCTACATACTATTCTGTAGAAAATGTACAAAACGCTCCTTTTTATATGGGATTTACATCGGGATCAACAGGAAAGGCAAAAGCATTTTTACGTGCACAACAGTCGTGGGTTCATAGTTTTGATTGTAATGTACATGACTTTCATATGAAAAAAGAAGATTCTATTTTAATAGCTGGGACGCTCGTTCATTCTCTTTTCTTATACGGCGCAATAAGTGCATTGTTTTTAGGGCAAACGGTACACATAATGAGAAAGTTTGTACCAGTTCAAGTGCTATCTAGTATAARGATAGAGAATATTTCTGTAATGTATACAGTTCCTACAATGCTTGAGTCYTTGTATAAAGAAAATAAAGTAATTGAAAGTGAAATGAAAATTATTTCGTCAGGAGCGAAATGGGAAGCTGAAGCAAAAGAGAAGATGAAGAATGTGTTTCCTTATGCAAAAAGATATGAGTTTTATGGTGCGTCTGAGCTAAGCTTTGTAACGGCATTGGTTGATGAAGAGAGTGAAAGAAAACCGAATTCAGTAGGGAAACCTTGTCATAATGTACAAGTTCGAATATGTAATGAAGCAGGAGAAGAAGTACAGACAGGTGAGATAGGAACTGTGTATGTGAAAAGTGATCAATTTTTTATGGGCTATGTATCGGATGGAGCTATAATCCCGCAATTGTCCGAAGGTGGCTGGATGACAGTGCAAGATGTGGGCTACCAAGATGAAGAAGGCTTTATATATATTGTTGGTAGGGAGAAGAATATGATTTTATTTGGAGGAATCAATATTTTCCCAGAAGAAATAGAAAGGGTATTACAGACACATCCAGCTGTTGAAGAAATWGTTGTGGTTGGTGTAGAAGATAGTTACTGGGGTGAAAAACCTGTCGCCATCGTAAAAGGAAGTGCTACGAGGCAACAATTAAAAAGTTTTTGCTTACAACGATTATCCTCGTTTAAAATACCGAAAGAATGGCATTTTGTAGATGAAATACCTTATACAAATAGCGGGAAAATCGCTCGTATTGCAGCAAAAAATATGATTGAAAACCGGGAGAAGATATATGAATAGAGCGGTTATTGTAGAAGCAAAAAGGACACCTATTGGTAAGAAAAATGGGATGTTGAAAGATTATGAAGTTCAGCAATTAGTAACGCCGCTTCTTACGTTTTTAAGTAAAGGAATTGAGAGAGAAATAGACGATGTCATATTAGGGAATATTGTGGGGCCGGGAGGKAATGTTGCAAGATTATCTGCTTTAGMRGCWGGRCTTGGTTATCATATWCCTGGTGTAACGATTGAYCGGCAATGYGGYGCTGGATTGGAAGCGATTCGCACCGCATGTCATTTCATTCAAGGCGGCGCAGGTAATTGTTATATTGCAGGAGGAGTAGAGAGTACAAGTACATCACCTTTTCAAAATAGAGCGCGATTTTCACCAGAAACAATTGGTGATCCTAATATGGGAGTGGCGGCTGAATATGTTGCAGAGCGCTATAATATAACACGAGAAATGCAAGACGAATACGCTTGTCTTAGTTATAAAAGGACACTGCAAGCAGTAGAAAATGGATATTTACAAGATGAAATACTTTCGTTTAATGGATCTTTTGACGAAGCTATAAAACGAGAAATGAATTATGAAAGAATGATTAAAAGAACAAAGCCCGCATTTTTGAAAAATGGTACAGTAACGGCAGGTAATTCGTGCGGTGTAAATGATGGAGCATGTGCTGTTCTTGTAATGGAAGAGGGGCAAGCCCGAAAATTAGGATACAAGCCTGTACTTCGTTTCGTTCGTAGTGCTGTAGTTGGCGTGGATCCAAATCTTCCAGGGACTGGTCCGATATTTGCGGTGAACAAATTATTAAACGAAATGAATATGAAAGTAGAGGACATCGATTATTTTGAAATAAATGAAGCATTTGCTTCAAAAATTGTTGCTTGTGCAAAGGAGTTACAAATTCCTTTTGAAAAATTAAATGTAAATGGTGGAGCAATTGCGCTCGGTCATCCGTACGGTGCATCTGGAGCTATGCTTGTGACACGTTTGTTTTATCAAGCACAAAGAGAGCATATGAAATATGGAATTACGACGTTAGGAATTGGTGGTGGAATAGGGCTTGCGCTATTATTTGAGAAAGTAGAAAACTAGAAAGGGACTAGTTTTCTACTTTTTGAGGAACATAAGCATTACTACCAGGTTTTGCTTTGATTTCATTCCAAGCAGCGATAGCATCAGCTTTTGATTTTCCTTTGTTATTTGGATCTTCGAAAAAGTCGCGAGTAAAGCGATTGTATTCAAACTGTGTACCGATAGTTGTTTTATAGGATGGTTCTTTTTTACGTTCGTTTTCTTCATACCAAAACGTTATCGCGTCTTCATATGTTTTTCCAATATTCTCTTTGAAAAACTTTTGAAGAGCTACTGTAAAGCGAAAGTTTGCTCCAATTTTTTCTTTGAAAAAAGCACGCACATCTTCACTACAGCGGTGATTTTCAGTAATAATTGTTTGAAGAGAAAGATCTTTATAAGAGAGGGAAGCTTTACTCACCTTTTGAYCAGAGCTGTTTTTTAATAYTTTACCAGTATKTAAATAATGTGAGATACGCYCGSTTATTTCAATCTTAGAGCCACTAGCTGGYAAAYCATGCTYACGACAAAATGTTTGGAGTTCTGCTTTTAACCAATAATAGTTTTGGAAATCTTCAAGWGRTATAGAATTTGTTAAAGGTGGRCGCATRSATRTAACAACTTCTTTCTTCCATAATTTTCTTTAATTATAAAACATAYGTTCTTTTTGTGGAAGRATTAATTTRTAAATWTAATGGGAAGAGGRGATTACATATGGAAAATGT
This sequence comes from Bacillus sp. 05T31, assembly GCF_056396725.1. Classification (NCBI taxonomy): domain Bacteria; kingdom Bacillati; phylum Bacillota; class Bacilli; order Caryophanales; family Bacillaceae; genus Bacillus; species Bacillus sp. 05T31. The sequence continues at coordinate 3,741 of NZ_JBFTMA010000070.1, read as the reverse complement.
AATGCAAGTTCGTGTTACGGGAATTTTAATTGAAGATGAAAAAGTATTGCTAGTAAAACAAAAAGTTGCTAATCGCAATTGGTCTTTACCTGGGGGAAGGGTAGAGAATGGTGAAACGTTAGAAGAAGCGATGATTCGAGAAATGAGAGAAGAAACAGGGTTAGAAGTTAAAATTAAGAAGCTACTCTATGTTTGTGATAAACCGGATGTTAGCCCTTCTTTATTGCATATTACGTTTCTGCTTGAAAGGATTGAAGGTGAAATTACGCTACCTTCTAACGAGTTTGATCATAATCCGATTCATGATGTGCAAATGGTACCGATTAAAGATTTAAGTCAATATGGTTTTTCGGAAACTTTTATAACTCTTATAAGTGAAGGTTTTGCAAGTGCAGGGAGTTATCAAGGCTTGAAACAAAATATAGGCTTGTAAATATAGTTGAAGGATAGCAGTTAGCTATCCTTCATAAACATGTTTTACACTTCTGACTGTAAAGAAGAAACAAGTTGATTTAAAAACTCATCCCCACTCATAATCGCATTCCCACCACCACGAGCACTCTTTTTATTTCCTCCGCCTTTTCCTTCAATAGAAGGGAGGGCATCTTTTAAAAGTGTATTCATATCGAGTGTTACTGCTTTACCACAAGCAAGAATACATTGTAATTTGTCCTCATTTTCAATAACGAAATATGTAATTGCGTGTTCTTGTTGTTCTGTAATAATAGCGGATAGTTTTGCGATTTCTTGCATGGAACGATTTGTAAATACTCGAGAGATAAGTGTTCCAGCATGTATTTCTTCCGATTGTTGTAATAGTTCATTTGCTTCTACAAATAATAGTTTTTCATTCATTGCTTGTACTGCCTTTTCGTTTTCTTTTTGAGAGGTAAGAAGTTGTGCTACTTTTGCTGGAATATCAGTGTCGCTACTGTTCAATTGTTTAGAAACATCTTTCATAATTTGTTGCTGTTGTCCCATTAATTTAAGAGCGCGCCAACCAGCGATAAATGTTAAGCGTATACCACCTTTATTGCGCTCCCATCCTAGTACTTGAATAGGGCCTACTTCACCTGTATGTTTCGGGTGTGTTCCACCACAACCGTTGTAGTCATAGTTTTCGATGATAACAACCCGTATATTTTCTGTCATAGTTGGTTCTTTGCGAAGGGGTAATGCTTTGGCCTCTTCTAAGTTCATCCATTCAATACGAATAGGGTGGTTTTCAAAAACAATTTGATTAGCAATTTGTGCGGCCTTCTCAACAGTTTCTGTAGAAAGATTGGCAGTTTCTAAATCAATGGTTATAGTTTCTTTTCCAAGATGGAACCCGATCGTCGGTATGTTAAAGTGATCCCAAAAAGCAGCGGATAAAATGTGCTGAGCCGTATGTTGYTGCATATGRTCAAAACGRCGYTSCCAATCTATTTTACCCTCTACTTCTTCYGTATGTAATTGTTYTATTATRAAATGACGAATTTCTCCATTTACTTCTTSAACGTTACTTACCGGAATACCATTTAARGTTCCAGTGTCGTGTGGTTGTCCGCCGCCTGTTGGATAAAATGCAGTTTCATTTAAGACAACATATAAGTTTCCTTCTGTACAATAATCTTGCTTTATAACTTTAGTAGTAAAGTCTTTCTTATAAGCGTCGATGTAATATAATTTTTTCTCCAATTTTCTTTCCCCTTTCGTGTTAGCTAGTTTCATTGTAAAGCAATTGAAATTAGTTTCCTAATATTTCAGAAGAAAGAAACTWTTTTTAGAATTTTCTTGCTATAATAAGAAGAAAATGCGGGGGGGAATGAAAATGCCATATGAAAACGGCGTAGATAAGTTGCTTAGTTTAAGCAGAAATATTTCCGAATTATATCGAGAATTAAATGAGATGACCCGGATTTTAACGGATTGTAATCGAGAAAGTGTGAAATTTGATCGGTTATATGTAAAGGAGTTACTTTGGAAAAAAGAAGATGTCATAGAGAAGTATGAACAATTACTCGTCCAGCTTTGTATTAATGAATGCTTTGATTTAAAAAGTGTAATTACTGGCGAATATAAGTATACATATGAAGAAGTAGAAAGCATTGTTTTAGAATTTAATGAAAAGTATAATGTAGCTATTTTGATTAAAGATGTTTGTAAAGAACTACAGTTTACATATGGAATTGATATGGAAATAACGAGAACAGCTCGGGTATAAACATCTCAAGTATAGAAAAAGGAAAAAGAAAGCAGATCCTTTGCTTTCTTTTTTTATGTAGGAAAAGGGAGAGTAGGTTTAAAGATGAAGGGGAAGTTACAGCATATTCATCCACTTGGAATGAGTATCATTATAGGGACATTATTTGCTAGGTTTGCAACTTCAATGAGCATTCCTTTTTTAGCGATTTATTTAACGACTGTTAAAGACGTATCGGCTGGAATGACCGGTGCTATCATTGGAACGAGTGCGCTTGTTGGAGTGTTTGCTAGTTTTATTGGAGGCAATTTATCGGATCGATTTGGTCGAAAGATGATTATAATATGGTCCATGATTGTTTGGGTGTTTGTATTTATAGGATTTTCAGTTGCAGATCATGTTTTTAGTTTCTTTCTATTAAACGCTTTGAATGGMTTATGTCGTTCTTTTTTTGAACCGACATCAAGAGCTTTATTATCAGATTTAACGAAACCAGAGTATCGTTTACTCGTATATAATTTGCGTTACGGTGCAATAAATGTTGGAGTAGCGATGGGTCCACTTGTTGGATTACAGATTGGAAGTGCAAAATCAACGATTCCTTTTGTAGTAGCCGCTGGAGTGTACATTTTATATACAGTTATATTAGCGTTTCAATTTAAGAAATATCCACTTGATAAAAAGAAAGTAACTACAGAAAATCCGGTCACAATGTTAAGTGCGGTTCGGATTTTGCGAAAAGACATAGTATTTTTAGTTGCTTTAGTCGGAATCATTTTGAGTAATAGTGGTTTTTCACATTTAACGACGACACTATCTCAATATTTTGCAAACGCACATATATTTCAAGATGGAGTAAAGTTGTTCTCATATATGCTAACTTTAAATGCGATTACAGTAGTAGTTATTCAATACCCTGTTATTCAAATGTGTAAAAAGTATACGCCGTTAGCATCTATTATGGTTGGAACGTTATTTGTGAGCGGGGGATTGTTTGGATTTGGACTAGTAGAATCTATGTTAGGGGCTGCTATATGTACAATTATTTTTACATTCGGAGAAGTATTAATGTTTTCAATGACAGATGTATTTATTGATGAGATAGCTGTTTCACATTTGAAAGGGACATATTTTGGAGCTATGGGCTTTTCAGGAATTGGAGTAGTAATTGGTCCTTGGTTTGGCGGGATACTTCTCGATCATTATGGATATCAAAATGGCTTTATAGTATTTTTAATATTAGCTATATTTTCAAGCGTAGCGTTCCCAGTTCTTTTAGTGACAAAAGGTTTAATGAAAAAAAGATATATTAGAAATTCTAAAATAGAAATACATGCGAAATAACATGAGCCCGAGCAAACTAAAAGGTTGCTCGGGCTCATGTTTGTGTTTATAGTAATCCTTAATTTGAAAAAAGAACTTTCTTTTCATGTTTATTGGCAACTTCGTTTTTGGAAATATGAATGGCTAAATATCCATTCTCTAAACAGGCTAGCATCTTGTTATAAATGATATTAGTAGGTAAAGGAACAATTCGCTGTAAAGAAGTGTTTTTA
>NZ_JBFTMA010000069.1:0-12504 GCF_056396725.1 Bacillus sp. 05T31 | reverse complement strand
GTATTATACCAGTAAATCCAACAGTAGATGAAGTACTCGGAGAAAAGGCGGTTTCTTCACTGACGGATATTAAAGAACATGTTGATATTGTAAATGTATTTCGTCGCTCAGAATTTTTAAAGGACGTTGCGAAAGAGTTTGTAGAGATTGATGCAGATGTTTTCTGGGCACAATTAGGAGTACAAGATGAAGATACATATAAAATTTTACAAGAAAAAGGCTATACTGTAATAATGGATCGTTGTATTAAAGTAGAGCATGCGATGACAAAATAGTATAGATTTTAAAGATAGAAAGATTGATTCAGCCCTCACTATATACATAAGTAGGGCCGATGAACGAGGTGTTCATCATGAGATTTTTTAAAGGCTGTTTTTGGGGATTGTTACTTGTTATCCCGTTTTGGATATTGATCATTTGGATCATGATAAAGGTATGGAATGTATAATGTTGGAATACATATCCATTTCTCGTTGACAAACGATTATTTTTCTGAAATAGTAGCCTAGAGGAATCCTTGTGAAAAAAACAAGGATTTTTCTATTGAAAATGGTATATAAAAGAGATAAGATAACTTGCCAAAACTATAGTCGAGGCGTTATTCTATAATAGAAACATATGTTCTGATTTGATTAGGAAAGGGGCAAGGAGTTTGGCGAAGCATCAGTTCCAATACAATGAAGATGCAATTCAAGTGTTAGAAGGACTTGAAGCCGTTCGAAAACGCCCGGGTATGTATATCGGGAGTACGGATAGCCGTGGATTGCATCATTTAGTATATGAAATAGTAGATAACTCCGTTGATGAAGCATTAGCGGGATTTGGCGACGAAATTTCTGTCGTAATACATAAAGATAATAGTATTAGCGTWATTGATAAAGGGCGAGGAATGCCTACGGGAATGCACAAGCTTGGAAAACCGACACCTGAAGTTATTTTAACTGTACTTCATGCTGGTGGTAAGTTTGGCCAAGGAGGTTATAAAACGAGTGGTGGTTTACACGGTGTTGGGGCATCAGTTGTAAATGCCTTGTCAGAATGGCTAGTAGTAACGATTAAGCGTGATGGTAGCATTTATGAACAACGCTTTGAAAATGGTGGTATTCCTGCAACGACGTTAGAGAAAATCGGGAAAACGAAAGAGTCTGGTACAACGATGCACTTTAAACCAGATACAACTATTTTCAGCACAACGAATTACAACTATGAAACATTATGTGAGAGATTACGTGAATCTGCATTCTTATTAAAAGGAATGAAAATCTCGATAAAAGATGAACGTAATGATTTAGAAGATGTGTTTCATTATGAAACAGGAATTGAGGCTTTCGTTTCATACTTAAACGAAGAGAAAGATTCGATTCATCCAGTTGTATATTTCTCGGGTGAGCAAAATGGAATTGAAGCAGAGTTAGCGTTTCAGTTTAATGATGGTTACTCAGAAAACATTCTTTCGTTTGTAAATAATGTACGTACAAAAGACGGTGGTACACACGAAGCTGGATTTAAAACAGCAATGACACGTGTGTTCAATGAGTATGCTCGTAAAGTTTCTTTATTAAAAGAAAAAGACAAAAATTTAGAGGGTACAGATATTCGAGAAGGATTAGCTTCGATTGTTTCTGTACGTGTACCAGAAGACGTACTCCAGTTTGAAGGACAAACGAAAGGGAAACTAGGTACAAGTGAAGCTCGTTCTTCAATTGATGCAATTGTATCTGAGCATTTAGCTTACTTTTTAGAAGAAAACCCGGATGTAGCTACACTTCTKGTGAGAAAGGCAATTAAAGCAGCACAAGCACGTGAGGCTGCTCGTAAAGCGAGAGAAGAAGCGCGTACTGGTAAGAAGAAGAAAAAATCAGAAGGTACTTTAAGCGGGAAGTTAACACCTGCACAATCACGTAATCCTCAGAAAAACGAATTGTATTTAGTAGAGGGTGACTCGGCTGGTGGTTCAGCAAAGCAAGGGCGAGATCGTCGTTTCCAAGCGGTACTACCATTACGTGGTAAAGTAATTAACACGGAAAAAGCAAAGCTTGCTGATATTTTTAAGAAYGAAGAGATCAATACGATTATTTACGCAATTGGCGGYGGCGTAGGGAATGAGTTCGCTGTTGAAGATATTAACTACGATAAAGTTGTTATTATGACCGATGCAGATACGGATGGAGCACATATTCAAGTGTTACTACTGACGTTCTTCTACCGTTATATGAAACCACTTATTGAAGCTGGTAAAGTATTTATCGCACTTCCACCTTTATATAAAGTAAGTAAAGGAAAAGGGAAAAGTGAAGTAATTGAATATGCATGGTCTGATGAAGAATTAGGTGGTGTAACGAAAAAGGTCGGTAAAGGCTACATGTTGCAGCGCTATAAAGGACTTGGCGAAATGAATGCCGATCAATTATGGGAAACAACGATGAACCCTGAAACACGTACGTTAATCCGTGTGAAAATTGACGATGCATCAAGAGCTGAGCGCCGAGTTACGACATTGATGGGGGATAAAGTAGAACCTCGCCGTAAATGGATTGAGCGTAATGTACAATTTGGTATGCAAGAAGAAGGAAATATTTTAGAAAATGAAATGATTATGGAGACGGAGGTGGAATAACATGCAGGCAGAGAAGTTTCATGACCTCCCGCTTGAAGACGTGTTAGGTGACCGCTTTGCACGTTATAGTAAATATATTATTCAAGACCGCGCGCTTCCAGATGCGCGTGACGGTTTAAAACCGGTACAAAGACGTATTTTATATTCTATGTATGTAGAAGGGAACGTACATGATAAAGCGTTTCGTAAATCAGCTAAAACAGTAGGTAATGTTATCGGTAATTATCATCCACATGGTGATTCCTCTGTATATGAGGCGATGGTCCGTTTAAGTCAAACTTGGAAAGTACGTAATGTTTTAGTTGAAATGCACGGAAATAACGGTAGTGTTGATGGGGATCCAGCAGCGGCAATGCGTTATACGGAAGCACGTTTATCACCAATCGCATCTGAGTTATTACGTGATCTTGATAAAGAAACAGTAGAATTCGTGTCAAACTTTGATGATACGAGTGAAGARCCTATTGTATTACCGGCAATGTTCCCGAACTTATTAGTGAACGGATCTACAGGGATTTCCGCTGGTTATGCAACAGAAATCCCACCGCATCATCTTGGAGAAGTAATTGATGCTACAATTATGCGTATCGATCAACCGAATAGTTCTGTGGAGGACTTGTTAACAGTTATTAAAGGACCAGATTTCCCTACAGGTGGTATTATACAAGGGATAGATGGCATTAAAAAAGCGTATGAAACAGGTAAAGGTAAAATTATTATTCGCGGAAAAGCAGAGGTTGAAACGATTCGTGGCGGGAAGCAACAAATCGTTATTACAGAAATTCCGTACGAAGTAAATAAAGCGAATCTTGTTAAGAAAATGGATGAATTACGTATAGATAAAAAGCTAGATGGAATTGCTGAAGTACGTGATGAGACAGATCGTACAGGTCTTCGTATCGTTGTAGAATTAAAAAAAGAAGCGAATGCTGAAGGTATTTTAAATTATTTATATAAAAATACAGATTTGCAAATTCCATACAACTTTAATATGGTAGCGATAAATAATCGTCGTCCGACACTTATGACATTACCTAAGATTTTGGATGCATATATTGGACATCAGAAAGAAGTTGTTACAAGACGCTCACAATATGAATTAAGAAAAGCAGAAAATCGTCAGCATATTGTAGAAGGTTTAAAGAAAGCATTATCAATTTTAGATGAAGTGATTGAAACGATCCGTGGGTCTAAAGATAAGCGTAATGCGAAAGATAATTTAAGTGCGAAATTTGGATTTACAGAGGCGCAGTCAGAAGCAATTGTTTCACTGCAATTATATCGTTTAACAAATACAGATATTACAGCGCTAGAGCAAGAAGCAGCGGAACTTAGTAAGAAAATTATAGAGTTACAGTCAATTTTACAAAGTGAAAAAAGACTTTTTCAAGTTATTAAAACAGATTTGAAGAGAGTAAAAAAAACATATAGTGATAATCGCCGTGCGATAATTGAAGAGGAAATTGAAGAAATTAAAATCGATGTGGAAGTTATGATTCCGCAAGAAGATGTCATCGTTACTGTAACGAAAGAAGGCTATGTGAAACGAACAGGTTGGCGTTCGCATAATGCATCGAACGGGAAATACTTCGGTATGAAAGAGGGTGACATCTTACTTGAGCGTTTCGATACAAACACGACAGAAACCGTTCTTTTATTTACGAACAAAGGAAATTATATTTATCTTCCTGTGTATGAAATGCCAGAAATTCGTTGGAAAGATTTAGGTCAACACGTTGCGAATCTTGTTTCACTCGAGCGAGATGAATCGTTAATTTGGGCAACAGTCGTACCGAATTTTGAAGAAGAAAAACGATTTATCGTATTTGTTACACGAAACGGTATGATTAAGAAAACAGAATTAAACCAATATAAAGTGCAGCGTTATTCACGGGCATTCGTTGCTGTAAACTTGAAAAAAGATGATGAAGTTGTTGATATATTTGCGACAGATGGGACAAGTGATATTGTTCTTGCAACACATGGTGCATATGCACTTGTATTCAATGAAGAAGAAGTAAGTCCAGTTGGCGTCAGAGCAGCTGGTGTGAAAGCAATTAATTTAAAAGAAGATGACTATGTTGCTTCTGGTAAACCGTTAAATGGTGAAAAAGATCAACTTATTCTCGTTACGCAGCGAGGTGCTGTGAAACGTATAAAGGCATCGGAAATTGAGAAATCAACAAGGGCGAAGCGAGGCCTTGTAATTTTTAAAGAGTTAAAACGTAATCCGTACCGCATTGTTGGTATTGAAATTGTTCGAGATGATGAATTAGTTTACATGAAGACAGAGAAACACATTGTAGAAGAAATTGATCCGAAAGCGTTTCGAAATAAAGACCGGTATAGTAATGGTAGTTTAGTACTAGATGTTAATGATACTGGTGAAGTAATTGAAACGTGGACAAAAAAACGAACAGAGTAAATGTGAAAAAACCTTGCCAGTGTATAACTAGCAGGGTTTTTAGTTATGAAAAGGTATGTATGAGCAAAACGTTATGTATATAAAAATAATCTTGTTATAATAATGAGATGAAATCGTTCTCATAAAGTGAAACTTTAATCAGTGGGGGTTTTCTTCATCCCCCACTGATTATTAGTTGAACCAATCGGRCTTTTATGGGCAGTTGATCCCCCACCTAACTTCTTTGCTTTCGCTGCATTTTGAGGTGGGGGTCTTACTGCCCATTAAAGTGGGGTAAATTTCCACTTTTAATTTAACACCATTGCTTTGTCATTTAAAAGGCGATCTAATTCTTCCATATGATTTGTTTCATCTGCGATCATATTTTCTAACTTTACAACTAACTCTGTCATATTTAATTTCGCTGCCTGTTCTTTTCTCGTTTCATAACGCTTAATTGTTTCATATTCTGATTGTCTAGCGTATTCTAACATTTCTCGAACATCTTCTACTTGCTTCACCGGTAAAGGGATAGTAGTAGGTGTACCACCTAGCGTCTTAATTTTCTCCGCTAAATATAGGGCATGTCCTTGTTCATCACTAATTTCAGATTCAAAGAAAGGTTTTAACACTTGTCTATATATACCAGAAACTGTAGCTGCATTATGGTTATACATTATAATTGCCGAGTATTCTCCTGCTAAATCTTCATTCAATCCTTCGATTAGTWCTTTCACATCGTGTGACATTTTAATATCTCCTCCTATACTTAATAACTACCCCTTTTCTCATGTTTTAAACATAATTATTTAAAATTTTTATGTATCTAAAAACGCCGCTTGCTTCAATTTACTTATCGCTTGTCTTTTAATACGAGAAACGTGCATTTGTGAAATACCTAACCGTTCCCCTGTATCCTTTTGATTTAAATTTTCTCCAAATATATAATGAATAACACTCTTTTCCGTATCATTTAATACGTTAAAAATATCATCTAAAACGAGACGTCTTTCTGTCTGTTCATATCCTTGCTCTACTTCACCTACAGATTCAATTCTCGCTACCGAACTTCCATCAGATGAATTTTCAACTACATCATCTAAAGAAGATACTTGATAATTATTTTTAGCATCCATAATTTCTAAAACTTCCTCTTCGGATAGTCCTAAATGATCCGCAATCTCTATAATCTTCGGTGAACGTTGCAGGTGATCTGTTAGTTCCTCTATCGCAAGTTTAATTTTCCCGCCCAAGTCTTTAATTCGCCTTGGAACATGAACGCCCCAAGTTTTATCACGTAAATACTTCTTTATTTCCCCTACTATCGTAGGTATTGCAAACGGTTCAAAAGCATTCCCTATCGAATAATCATACCTTCTTATTGCGCCTAAGAGCCCTAACATCCCTACTTGTATAATATCCTCATGCATCGGCCCACCTTTTGAATAGCGGTATGCAATGGAATATACGAGATTTTTATAGTGATTAACCAACCTTTCCTGTGCTTCATCACATTGGTTTTGTTGGAATTCTGCAATTAGTTTAATAACATCTTCTTTAGTAAGATTTGTAGGTTGAGATTGGATTTCCATCATTCTCCACCTGCTCTCTTTGTATATATTTTGTCATTAAAACTGTCATGCCCTCATCATGCATAATTTGTATATCATCCATTAACGTATTTATTAAATATAAACCTAAACCATTTTCCGGCAAATGTTCTACTGGTTTATTAATATCATACGGACCAACTTTACTTTTTAAGGTACTAAAATTAAAGCTAACCCCATTATCCGCAACCATAATTTCTAATCGATCTTCATATAGACCAAAGACAATTGTAATTTCTCCAACGTCTTCTTTATATGCATGTTGTACAATGTTTGTACATGCTTCACTAATAGCAATTTTCATATCTTCTATATCGTCATAAGCAAAGCCCATTCGATTCGCAACACCAGCCATTGTTAAGCGAATAATAGCCACATATTCTGCTTTTGCAGGAATTTTCATTTCTATCTTTTCAAATTTCTCCATCATCCCTAGTCACCTTCTTTCTACTTTTTCAAAATCGGAATTCAAATTTAATATTTCTGTTAACCCTGTAATATCAAATAATCTTTTTAGTCTTTTAGATACACCAATAAACTCTAGTTTTCCATCATTTTTCTTAATTGCTTTTAATAGAGCTATAAAAACACCTAACCCTGTACTATCCATATATTCTACCTTAGTAAAATCTACTACAATATAAACCTCTTTCTCGCTTGCAATAGGCATTATCTTATTTTTTAAATCTGATGCCGTATACGCATCAATCTCACCATTAAGTTGTACCGTATAACCTAAATCATTTTGCAAAATCTGAATTGCCAAATTCATCATTTCCGCCCCCTTATCTCAAACTACTACTATTTAATTACCCATAAAAATTAGTTTTAAACATATTTTTTCATTTTAATTATAAATAAATTTTCTACACCTTTCTCAGCTTAACACTAAAAAAAATACTACCAAATGTTTAAACTTTATAAATTTGTGTATGTATAATGTATAAACATTATTTTTAGGGGGATCTATCTATGGAAGAGCACAACTTTAAAAAGGGAGATTTTGTTCAATTTTCTTATCGACACGATCATGCTACAAAATTAATTGGTTCCATTATTAACATACTAACGAATACAATTGTAGTTGATATAGGTAATAGCGACGACTTATCTCATATAGAACCAAGGCAGGTCGTAAGAATAAATAATTGTAAAAAGGTAACGATGGCTTAATATGTAATCTCAATCAGTGGGGCCATCCTCACTGATTCCTATGTAAAATACATTAAAAAAGCATCCAAATTATTTTAATTGGATGCTTTTTTATGTATTTTTATCAGTTTATTAACTTTATAGCTACGTATAATAAACTTAAGATTACTATTCATTATAATACTTATGCTTTCCGTAGCATTCTAGAAAAGAATGTAACGATTAAAATAAAGACGATTGCACCTAATAAAGCTGGAAGAATAAAGATGCCTCCCCATTCAGGGCCCCAGTGACCAAATAACGCACTACCTACCCAAGATCCGATTAATCCGGCAATAACATTACCAACTATACCTAAAGGAAAGTCTTTTCCCGTAATCATTCCAGCTAACGCACCAATAAGTCCACCTACAATACACGTAATAATAAGTCCCACAATTAGACCTCCTATATATTTTTATAATGGATTTATCAAGCTTTGGCGTTTAACCAAAGCTTGATAAACATGTATTATTCTTTGTTATCCAATCCATCACTTATCTTTTGTTTCACTTTTCCGACTTTTTCTTTTACAGTTCCCTTCGTCTTCTCCCACTTCCCTTCATTTTTCAACTCTCTATCTTCTGTAATTTCACCAATTCCTTCTTTTATTTGTCTTTTTTCTTTTCAACTTTACCCGTTATTTGCTCTTTTAGCCCGCTCTCACTCATATTTCCCATCTCCTTTTCGTAATAGATTTATAGATTTAAAGGATACAAATTTAAATAGAATACGTGCATCTTCTTTCTTGTAACCATTCACCGACTCTTTCTAAATCCTTAACGAATAACAAGATTTTTCCTTCATCCAGCTTTTTTTCATAAAAGTTAGCTTCTTCCTCATTAAGTCCTAACTCTTGCATCTTATTTCTTAACTGATCTCCCGTTTTTTGAAAGACGTTAATAATACTTGTCCCAAGTCCCTCCTCTTTTATCCCAATTGTATTCACGTCTGCATTGTCTGCGATTCTATCTGTCCTTTCTTTCTCATGTGTTAATACGTAAATATCTTTTTGGTCGATTCCTTTCTTTACTAGATCATTCGCTGCATTCATGACCTCTTTCTCCGTAATAAATTCATATACAAAAGGTTTACTATACTTCGTTTCCATCTTTAACTTCCTCCTCTAAAATGAATTATTTGTTATATTATATGTAGTACACCCATTTTCCAAATGTTAAACATAAAATATGAAAAAATTATCTAAATTTTGATTTTGATAGAGAATGAACAGCGTAATTTTCCACTTTAAAACATCTCATATTATCCCTTACAATAACTACCTGAATTAACAGAAAATTGTTATAATTAAACGTAAGGAGGGATACTATGAAAAAAATCATATCTATATGCGCTCTAACCGCTCTATCTTTCACTTTAATAGGCTGTACAAGCACTTCTACTACAAATAATACTCCAACAACTAAGCAAGAAAATACGAAAAATGCCATTCAATTAAACTCTGCAGACATTACCAACATTGAGATGCTTAGAACAACAAGTAATACTAGCTCCAAATCTCAAACAGATAACGAGGAAATGATACAATCAATCGCTTCAGCAGTCCAAAACGGAACACCGAAAACAATCACACTAGATCAAAAAAAGAAACAATCTGCGCATTCTACTATAACCGTTACATATAAAAATGACTCAAAAGAAGAGTTTCTTGTGTGGGTTGATAATAAGGAACAAATTACGATTGCTAAAGATGAGAAGAAAGATAAAGTAGAAGCTGTGACGGTGAATATTAAAGGCGCTAAGATAATGAAGGATTTTTTTAAAAATGATAAAACATAAAAGGATCCCCATCAACTTAAGAATTCAAAATTAGCACAAAATTTTGTTCAGAAACACTATAAAATTCCAGCCTAATGGGTCAGTGGCGAGACCGTATATTATTAAACTTAAAATGTTTCAAATCGAAGGAAGACACCTTATAAGGTGTCTTTTCTTTATTTTCAAAAGGACCTGCTCCATTCATAAATGCATAAAGTAAATTGAATCCGTTAAAACACATGAGTGAACCTTTGTTTTCCCCCTCCTATCTAAAGGAGGAACTGTTATGGGATTTGGTGGTAGTTGTGGCGGCTGTGGCTTCGCTGGAGGATTTGCTTTATTAGTTGTATTATTTATTTTATTAATCATAGTTGGAGCTAGCTGCTTCTGCTAAAAAACTATTGGAAAAATCCCCGTGCTAAACAAAAAATACAATAAGCTGCCCATATGGACAGCTTATTTATATAATTATCGTTATCAGAAGTAAAATTTAACTCGAAAATAGCTAATTTTATCAGTTGTTGAATGTCTGAAAAAAATCAAATCAATGATATTGTCGAGATCCTTTGGCAACTTCTTGCTGTGATGACTATCATAGTRACTTTTTCTCCAGYAACCACTATTAGTGGCTAATTACCATAAGGACTTRTTTTTGAAAYTTGCTRTTTTTTAGAAARTATGTTAATTTAAKAAAGACCTATTTTTGTTCGGTTTGAGATTAAGAATAAATTTTGTTTTTCGTCTAAGGTATTTGAGCAAGGGTAGTAACATATGTGTGGGTATCCACACTAGGAGGCAACAATTATGGAACAAGGTAAAGTAAAATGGTTTAATGCAGACAAAGGTTTTGGATTCATCGAGCGTSAAGGTGGAGAAGACGTATTCGTACATTTCTCAGCTATCCAAATCGACGGTTWCAAATCTTTAGACGAAGGACAAAGTGTAACGTTTGAAGTAGAAMAAGGACAACGTGGCCCACAAGCTACTAATGTTCAAAAAGCTTAATATTAGCTGATGAAAGACCCTCTTGTAGGGTCTTTTTTTKATTTTGTTACAATATTCYGAATACAACTTTTTTAAGGGGATTTGGGGTGCTTAACTTTTAATGAAAAAGAAGATGTTAGAAATCATAATTTTAGCATTATGGGCTTTTTCTTTTAGTTATCTTGCAATTATATTAGGAATACCAAAAAACGGATTATATATAGTCGTAGGATTTCCAATCTTATTTGTTGGTGGACTTTTGATTGTGCATCTATTTCAAAATAAGAATGAAAATGGAAAATAACTTTGTTTGATTGTATATCTCATACACATCTAGTTAACATAACGTCCTATTATTGGTAGCAAGGAAAAAGGCGAAATCTTATTCTCACAAGGGATTCGCCTTTTTCTTTTTCTATAATTCTATGCATTTTTTTATACATTCCTATCCTAGCGCGRTTTTAGGGTTCTCGTTTGTTATTGGATTAGCCGAAAAACTGTATAAAATCTTGCATGCTCTTAGCGGGGTACCGCCACATCGCCATCAAGTTAAGAAAACAAGTCACCCTATGCCCATCAAGCTAATGAAACTAGTTGCCCCAAAACACATCCATCAACTTAAGGATTTAGACTATTCTTGAAGTTAAAAGCACGTTACTATTCTCTTATGTTAATGAGAAAGGGTGACGTGCTTTTTATGAATATGCATCAAAAACAAGAGTTGTCTTTATTTGCCGAAGAGTTATATCGMTATATGTCTCCCGCTACACTKAATCAATTAGCTATAGAAGCAGGYGGAATGAAACGMAAACGTAAGTGCCATGGGCACCATTTTTTATCTTTGTGTGTATGGTTAAATCAACAAATCGCTACAACYTCTCTTACTCAACTTTGTAGTCAATTAGAAACTTCAACAGGAATTTTATTAAGTCCTGAGGGACTKAATCGACGATTTAACTCGGCTTCTGTAGCCTTCTTTCGAAATGTATTTACTACACTTCTACAAGCTAAAATTGGAGGATCATCTRCAATTTCTCATTCTCTTTCTGCTTACTTTGAGCGGATTYGCATCCTTGATTCTACAACCTTTCAAGTTCCAGATCGATTCGCAGCTACTTATCCTGGTGCCGGAGGCTGTAGTCATACAGCTGGTGTRAAAATTCAATTAGAGTATGACTTGTTGAGTGGAGAGTTTTCTGATGTGAAAATTGAACCAGGAAAACGAAGTGATCAGGCATATGGGGCGACTCGAATGGACATGACACAAAAGAATGAACTATATATTCGTGACTTAGGGTATTTTCGTTTACAAGACTTTAAATCGATCCAAGATAAGGAAGGGTATTATTTATCRCGTCTTAAATTRCCAACTAAAATATATAGAAAAGAATTCGAAACAGTGGTATTTAAAACAAAACCTGCTCAATTGAGACCGGTATATATACAAATTCATTTGGAAGACATCATGAACCAATTACAACCTGGCCAAGTRTATGAATTACAWGATGTATATGTAGGGAGCAAAGACAAACTACCCACTCGCATTGTGGTTTATAGATGTACAGAGGMGCAAAAACAGAAACGTCTACATGATCGAGCTATTCGTGAAAAGAAAAAAGGGATTACATATACAGAKCGTAYGAAACTTTTACAAGGAATTACGGTATATATGACAAACATTCCTACGGAATGGGTACCGAAAGAGAAAATCTATGATWTATATTCACTGCGTTGGCAAATTGAACTGTTATTTAAAATATGGAAATCTTGGTTTCGAATTCATCGTTGTAAATCTATTAAACAAGAGCGATTAGAATGCCACCTTTATGGACAACTCATTAGTATCCTATTATGTTCTTCTACTATGTTTAAAATGAGAGAACTCCTGTTACGTAAGAAACAGAAAGAACTAAGTGAAT
>NZ_JBFTMA010000068.1:0-11485 GCF_056396725.1 Bacillus sp. 05T31 | reverse complement strand
GCTTATTATAGTTGTAAACCAATCTGCCTAAAATATATTCTTTATTTCAAGAAACCTTATTATTATAACAAAAAGCAGAGAATAATTCTCTGCTTTCAAAAGATATTACAATTAACTTTTTAGTGAATTGCTGATTTAAACTTACCACCATTTGTCTCTTGTGTATTCATAATCGTAACAAATGCGTTTTCATCAATTTCATGCACAATTGATTTTAACTTCGTCACTTCCAGACGTGTTACAACTGCATAAATAACTTCTTTTTCTTTATCTGTATAGCCACCTTTAGCAACAAGTTTTGTTGTTCCACGACCAAGGCGGTGTAAAATCGCATTTGATACTTCCTCATATTGATCCGATACTATTAAAACTGCTTTCGTTTCGTCTAATCCTTGAATTACCGTATCAATTGTTTTGAATGCGATATAGTACGTCATAACAGAATACATCGCTTGTTCAACACCAAAAACAAATGCTGCCCATGCAAAAATGAATAAGTTCACAAACATTACGAATTCACCAACAGAAAACGGTAATTTCTTCGTTAATAGAATTCCCATAATCTCGGTCCCRTCTAACGATCCACCATGACGAATAACAAGTCCTACACCAATCCCTAAAATAAGACCGCCGAAAACTGTTGCTAAAATCGGCTCTGTTGTAAATGGCGGGATAGCATGCAACGTTGATTCAATAAATGCTAAAGCTACAATTCCAAATGCTGAAGATAACATGAATGTTTTTCCAATTTGCTTATACCCGGAGTACATAAAAGGAATGTTGAGGATAACAACTAAAGYAGAAAAGCTTAACCACCAAATATTAGGAGTAAGATAATCTAATATAAGAGAAATACCAATAATTCCACCATCAATAATTTTATTTGGCATTAAAAACAGTTCAATCGCTACCGCCGCACACGCTGCCCCAAAGACAATCATAACTAAACGATATACAAGATGAATAACACTTTCTTTTCGATGTTGCTTTTTTTCCATAAGTCCTCCTTATACTCTTTATCTATAGTTTTGTTCTTATATTATAACATAAGCTTCTTTTCCCCATTGAAAAAATGCACCTTGATACGAATATGTACAAGCTATGCGTACATATATTTCGATAGAAGAACGTGTGAAGGAGGACAACACGATGAACCTCATTAAACAAATTGTGAACAAAAAATTAAATCATATTTCTACAAAAGAACTATTGAAATATAGTAAAGAATACGAAGTTCCAATCACAACTGCACAAGCTGATAAAATCGTTTTACTTATGAAAGGGAAAAACATTAACATTTACGATAATACCGAGCGACTAGATTTGTTAAAACAAATCGCTAAAGTAACTACTCCTGCCACTGCCCAACAAGTAAATATTTTATTTCAGCAGCTATTAAAATAAGGAGGGGAAAATCCCCTCCTTATTGCTCTTTAATTTTTTCAAGAATTCCTTCATCAAAAGTACCATTTTTCAGCATTTCGATTTCTAATTTATATGGTGGCTTCTTATCTTTTTTATCTTCACCTACATACGGCGTTTCAAGAATTTTTGGTACGTGCGTAAGTTGTGGGTGATGCACAATGTGATGCAATGCCTTATAGCCAATATGACCAAAACCAATATTTTCATGACGGTCTTTTCCAGCTCCGCGTACATTTTTGCTATCGTTAATATGAAGTACTTGTAAACGATTTATCCCAACAATTTTATCAAATTCGTTTAACACACCGTCAAAATCATTTACAAGGTCATAACCTGCATCATGCGTATGACACGTATCAAAACATACAGATAGTTTTTCATTATATTTCACACCATCAATAATTTTCGCAATTTCTTCAAAGCTACGACCGCATTCCGTTCCCTTTCCTGCCATCGTTTCTAACGCAATGTTAACCGTCTGCTCTGGCGTTAATACTTCATTAAGCCCTTTAATAATTTGTTGAATACCAGCATCCGCTCCTGCACCAACGTGCGCACCTGGGTGAAGAACGATTTGTTTCGCTACACCTAATGCCGATGTTCTTTCAATTTCCATGCGAAGGAAGTCTACACCTAATTGGAATGTTTCTGGCTTCGTCGTATTCCCAAGATTAATAATGTATGGCGCATGTACGATAATTTCTTCAATACCGTTTAGTTCCATATGTTTTCTTCCTGCTTCTATGTTCAATTCTTCAATTGGTTTTCTTCGTGTATTTTGCGGTGCACCTGTATAAATCATAAACGTCGTTGCACCGTATGAAACAGCCTCTTCACTTGCTGCTAATAACATTTTCTTACCACTCATTGAAACATGAGATCCAATCTTTAACATACAATCACCTCTTCAATATACAATAGATATAATGATAGCATAATTTGTAGAAATATGTAGCGAATTGTTTGTTCACACAAAAGGCACTACATAAATTAAACAGACTATTCAAACAATCTGCACTCTATACTTAAATTAACCCAATAAAGCGAAACTTTAGTCAACGTTTTTTCTACCCCTCACTAATTATTAGTCTACATTAATCGACTTTATCTCAAGCAGTGAGATAAAAAAAAATAAGGGAAATCCCTTATCTTTTTTTATTGCTATATTTTTTCTTCACTTTGTCACGTTCTGTTGCAAGTTTTCGTTTATAGTTTGGTTTTACTTTTTTCGGCTTCTTAACAACTTTTGTTGCCATAACATCTAGTCCATCACTTGGTTTTTTACGGCTCTTACGACGACGACGGTCACCTAAATCCGCCCATTCATCTCCGCGTAAATCYACATGYTTAAACTCGATATGACGTTGTTTTTCCAAACTATCTAACGCTTCTTCATTTGCTGGATCATAAATCGTCACTGCAATACCTGAATGACCCGCACGTGCAGTTCTTCCAACACGGTGAACGAAGAAATCTAAATCTGGTGGAAGTTCATAGTTAATAACATGGCTAATTCCTTCAATATCAATACCGCGTGCCGCCAAATCTGTTGCGACAATGTATTGGAACTCTAAATCACGAACTTGTTTCATCATTTTTCTACGATCACGTGGTGATAAATCACCGTGTATACGCCCTACTTTTAATCCACGTTCTGCTAATCCATCGGCTACTTCGTCAGCCTTCTTCTTTGTGTTTGTAAAGACAATTGCTAAATATGGTTTAAATTGAAGTAGCATATTTTTCACTAATTCAGTTTTATTACGGTGTCTTGAAGGCACAAGGTAATGATCAATATTTCCTGCTGCAACTTGCTTCGGATTAATATGAATATGTTCTGGATTCTCCATATATTTCTTCAAAAATGGTTTTAATTTTTGAGGAATTGTTGCAGAGAAAACTAACATYTGCAGATTTTTAGGCATACGTGCCGCAATTTTATCTACATCTTGAATGAATCCCATATCAAGCATTAAGTCCGCTTCATCGACAATAATAGTATCCGCTTTATARACAAATAGCGCCTTTTCTTCTACTAAATCTTTAATACGTCCTGGCGTTCCAACTACAATATGAGGTTGTTTTTTCAACTTTTCAATTGATCGTTGTTTATCAGTTCCACCAATTAAACAGCGTGCTGTAATCATTTGATCTTCTGCACAGAACTTTGTTAGTTTCACAATTTCTTCGTAAATTTGTTGTGCTAACTCACGAGTAGGCGCTGTAATAACAAGTTGTACCTCTTCACGACTTGCATCAATTCTGTTTAATGTAGGAAGTAAGTATGCATGTGTTTTCCCAGAACCAGTTTGGGATTGTCCAATTATACTCACACCTTTTTTCACGACCGGGAAAATTTTCTTTTGAATTCCTGTTGGCTCTGTAAAGCGTAGTTCACGAACTGCATCTATTAAAAATGGTTTAAAATCATACTGTGTAAAAGTTTGTAGTGTCATAAGTTACACCTTCTTTCTAAAATTTCTACTGCGCACAAATMAGTCAAGTCTACATTATATCGAAATCTACAAGTAAAATCCATCTTTAGTTTAGGTTTTTATCTCAAAAACTAACCTTCTTTCCTTCYATTGCATATTGTATGTGTATATACCTAACTGAAGAAAGGAGGATTTCCCACATGTTTCCGAAATCCCCTATAAGACAAATGTATCCGAATCGAGGACAACAATCTTACACACCATATCCGATTCCACAACTACCACCGATGGCTCAAAAAAAGAAAGGTTTCCTTGCTAAACTCTTTAAAAAACACGATCCAACCGAACCTTTCATGCAAATGGTCCCTCCTTATCGACAAATGGAAGGGCCACCGATGATGCACCAACAACCGCCGCCCCAATATCAACAGCAACAGCCATACCAACAACAATATCAGCCATACATGCAGCAATATCCAGAGCAGATGATACCACCTCAAATGTATGAATCAAATGATACACGTGGTGCTGCGTCAGCTACAACTGCAGCGGCATCTAGCAGCGGCATCGGTAGTTTTTTTTCAAATTTAATTTCGAACCCAACTAATATGATAAATAATATCGAAAAAGTATCTCAAGTCGTGCAATCTGTCGGTCCTGTTGTCGAACAGTACGGTCCCATTATGCGTAGTCTACCAAGCATTGTTAAAATCCTCACCTCCGGAAAAAGTACGGAAGAAAATCAAACTGAAGATGCAACAGAACAGGTTGAGGTAGCAACTCCACCTCCAAAAAGGAAACGAAAAAAAATAGTGCTTGAACCGGTAATAGAAAAAGAGGTTCCGAAAGAACCCGTTCAACAATCAGCAACAAAACCAAAACTATATGTGTAACAATCCTTTGTTTTCTATCCACTCCTCCTTTATAATGTAATGGACTATGCACAAAAGTATCCCTTGTTTAGAAGGAGAGGATTACTCACATGAAGATTGTTAAAATTTCCCCTCGTGGTTATTGCTACGGTGTTGTTGACGCAATGGTTATTGCACGTAACGCCGCATTAGATAAATCATTACCGAGACCCATTTATATTTTAGGTATGATTGTTCACAATAAGCATGTCACAGATGCTTTCGAAGAGGATGGCATCATTACATTAGACGGTCCAAGTCGATTAGAAATTTTAGATAAAATCGATTCTGGTACTGTTATTTTCACTGCACACGGTGTTTCTCCAGAAGTTAAACAACGTGCAAAAGAAAAAGGTTTAACGACAATTGATGCAACTTGTCCAGATGTTACAAAAACACATGACCTTATCGAAGCAAAGAAAGCTGAAGGATACCATGTCATTTATATCGGCAAAAAAAATCATCCAGAACCAGAAGGCGCAGTTGGTATCGCACCTGATATCGTTCATCTTATCGAAAAAGCTGATGATTTAAAAACACTAGAAATTCCAACGGATAAAATTTTAGTTACGAATCAAACAACAATGAGTCAATGGGATGTTCAACATTTAATGGAGGACATCCAGAAAAAATTCCCAACAGCAGAATTCCACAAGGAAATTTGTTTAGCAACTCAAGTTCGCCAAGAAGCTGTCGCTAAACAAGCTAATGTTGCAGATTTAACAATTGTTGTCGGTGATCCGAAAAGTAACAACTCAAACCGTTTAGCACAAGTATCACAAGAAATCGCTGGTACGACAGCATACCGCGTTGCAGACGTAAGTGAAATCCAATTAGAATGGCTACAAGGTGTAGAAAACGTAGCTGTTACAGCAGGTGCTTCTACTCCAACGCCAATTACAAAAGAAGTTATTGCTTTCTTAGATCAATATGACCCAATGAATCCCGCTACATGGGACAGAATTCGAAAAGTACCACTTCAAAAGATACTACCTCGTGTAAAAGTGAAAAAAGAACAATAATAAAAACCGTTGCCTACATGAGCAACGGTTTTTATTATTGTTATACAAATGTGAATGGATCTGTATGTAACTGCGAAGCGTGAATGTGTACATTGAATTTCTTCACATCTACTTTTTCTTGCAATTGTTTTTGTACACCTTGCTTCATTACTTTTTCAACGTTATGTCCTGGATCGACTATATTTAAACCAATCATCATCGCATCGTGAGCAACATGATAATACATATCACCTGTTACATATACATCTGCTCCTTTAAATTTCGCTTGGTTTATATATTTATTACCGTCACCACCAAGTACAGCTACTTTACGCACCTTATCATCTAACTTTCCAACAACTCTTGCACCCTTTACATGTAATGATTGTTTCACATGTAAAGCAAACTGCTCAAGCGTCATTTCTTCTTGTAAATACCCTATTTTACCAAGACCTAATGTTTCACCTTTATTATCAAGCGGATATACATCATATGCCACTTCTTCATATGGATGGGCTGCCAACATCGCTTTAATAACTTTTCTTTGTAATGAAGCTGGAATAATCGTTTCGACACGTATCTCTTCCACACGTTCTAACTGCCCAGTTTCCCCGATATAAGGATTTGTCCCTTCTCGAGGGATAAACGTACCTACCCCTTCGCTACCGAACGTACAGTGGCTATAATTACCGATATGACCTGCATCCGCATCTCCAAGAGCTTTGCGCACTTCTTCTGCATGGGTTACTGGAACAAATACAACAATTTTTTTCATTTCTTCTGCATATGTAGGAGCTAATACTTCTGTATTTTGTAACCCTAACGCATCGGCAAGTAAATCATTTACCCCACCCTTAGCAATATCTACATTTGTATGCGCCGCATAAACCGCAATATCATTTTTAATACACGTTTCAATAATTCTTCCGTACGCCTTATCTGTATGAATCGCTTTTAATGGATTAAAGATTAAAGGRTGRTGMGCTATAATGATATTYGCTCCTAATTGGATYGCCTCGTCCACAACTTCCTCAGTTACATCTAACGCGATTAATACGTGCTGGACAGGTTTATTAAGCGCTCCAATCTGTAAGCCAATCTTATCCCCTTCCAGCGCTAAATGCTTCGGATACATACCTTCAAACAAAGAAATAATTTCATGACCATTCGGAATTTTACTCATGATAAAACCTCTCCTATCATTTTCATTTTCGCTTCTACTTCTGCACGCTTCGCTTTTGTCTCTTCAGACTCTGCTGCACGTTCTAACTGTTTTAAAATATTTTGGAAGTTTTTCAATTCCCCTTCCCACTTTTCAATAAAAGCTTCACTTTTTTCTTTTATTAAAAATGGACCCATAAACAGTTCAGCTTGTTTATTTTCAGAGTAAGGTACTGCTGTATCTCCTCGCTCTCCGACTAAAATCTCGTAAATCTTTCCGTCTTCTATTACAATTTTCTCACCGATAAGCTCCCATCCATTTTCAATAAACCATTCACGAATATGGTGTGCTGCAATATTCGGCTGTAAGATTAAACGTGTTACACCTTCTAATTTTTCTTTACCACTTTCTAAAATGTCACGAATTAACGCTCCACCCATACCAGCAATCGTAATAACATCTACTTCTCCTGGCACTATAACAGCTAATCCATTCCCTTTACGAACGTCTACTTTATCTTGTAAGCCACTTTCAGCTACAGTTGCTTGTGCAGAGCGAAACGGTCCATCTACAACCTCTCCTGCAACTGCTTTTGTAGCAATATTATTTATAATTGTATAACACRGTAAATACGCATGATCCGATCCAATATCAGCTACTGTAGAGCCTACCGGAATCTCCCTCACAACTTCTTCTAATCGTTTCGAAAGCTTTACTTCATTCATGTATTTCCATTACTCCTTCTCTTCTCAGTCTGTCTCCATGATAATGAATTTATAGTAGTTGTTGCAAGTCCATAACAATACTTCAATTCTCTATTACTAATCGTATTTTAGAAAGTATAGAAAAACAAGCCTTTTGCAAAAAGCAAAAGGCTTGTAATACGAAACTTTATTTTTTCTTCGATAACCAATCAGCTACTTTCGTTGCTTGATCAGCTGGAATTAAATTAGCTGGCATATTTCCTTTTCCTTTTGAAAGAACTTCTTTAATTTCATCTTTCGAAAGTTTCCCACCAATTTTTTGTAAATTAGGTCCCACTGCCCCTTGTAACTGATCACCGTGACAGCTCGTACAGCTTTGCTTTACAATATCCTCTGGCTTTGATGCTGTTTGCGCTGGTTTCCCACCATTTTTTGCATCAGCTAACTCTTTAGATTTATTTAGCCCCTGAAATGAAAATACAAACATAACGATAATACCTAATGCTGCAATAAGAGCGAACGGAATCAACGGATTACGTTTCATATCTCTTCTCCCCCCTCTATACCGCTAAATAGTTAGATGATTCAGTCATTTATATTGTACTTGAAAACGCTCTATCAGAAAAGAGCAAACTACTACTTGTTAAAAATATTCCGTAAATTCATTTTATTGATTTTCACTATTATATCGCATATTATTTCGATAATTACTAACGTTTCTCATCATATTTTTTACTTTTCTACATATTATTTTGTATATAATAAACAAAATAAATCGAAAAATCGAAAAATGAGCATTTGCAAATCAAAAGACAATTCTGTAAAATAAATTACAAGAAATTGTAATCGTTGCCGATAGCTAAACTTTAACAAAAATTAACAAAATAAAAAAGTTTACTTCACAAAAGTGAAGTAAACTTAAAGGTAGCCTATTCTAAGAAATCCTTAAGACGCTTACTACGGCTTGGATGTCTTAATTTGCGAAGTGCTTTCGCTTCAATTTGACGAATACGTTCTCTCGTTACGCCGAATACTTTCCCAACTTCTTCAAGCGTACGAGTTCGTCCATCATCTAAACCAAAACGAAGACGCAGAACATTTTCTTCACGATCCGTTAGTGTATCTAACACATCTTCTAATTGTTCTTTTAGCAATTCATACGCTGCATGGTCCGCAGGCGATGTTGCTTCTTGGTCTTCGATAAAGTCACCTAAATGGGAGTCGTCTTCTTCACCAATTGGTGTTTCAAGAGAAACTGGCTCCTGTGCAATCTTTAAGATTTCGCGTACTTTTTCTGGAGCAAGATCCATTTCTTCACCAATCTCTTCAGGAGATGGTTCACGTCCTAAATCTTGTAATAATTGACGTTGTACACGGATTAACTTATTAATTGTTTCAACCATATGAACTGGAATACGAATTGTTCGCGCTTGGTCTGCAATCGCACGTGTAATAGCTTGGCGAATCCACCAAGTTGCATACGTACTAAATTTAAAACCTTTACGGTAGTCGAACTTTTCAACTGCCTTAATTAGACCCATATTTCCTTCTTGGATTAAGTCTAAGAAAAGCATACCACGGCCTACGTAGCGCTTTGCAATACTTACTACAAGACGTAAGTTTGCTTCCGCAAGACGGCGTTTTGCTTCTTCATCGCCTTCTTCAATACGTGTCGCAAGTCGAATTTCTTCTTCAGCAGATAGTAAGTCTACACGACCAATTTCTTTTAAGTACATACGAACAGGGTCATTGATTTTCACACCTGGCGGCACACTTAAATCATTAAGGTCAAATTCTTCTTCCGTTTTTGTAATTTGACGATTATTAGGACCTTCGTCGTTGTCATTGTCACCAACTAAGTCAATCCCTTGTTCACCTAAATATTCATAGTATTCATCCATTTGATCGGATTCAATTTCAAATCCATTCATGCGTTCTGCAATCTCTTCATATGTAAGAACGCCACGTTTTTTTCCGAGCTCAGTGAGTTGTTCTTTCACTTGCTCAAGGGTCATTTCAGTTTCAATTTGTTTAGAACGAGCTGGTTTATCAGCCATCTGTTCCCCTCCTTACGCGAGATACAAACATTCATTATACTAAAACTTTATCGAAAAAGCTATTTTCTTGCTTTTTGACTTTGTAAATATGCCACATAATATTTAGCAGCCTCTACAGGATCTGTTTTTTCCATTTGTTTTACTTTAAAGATAATTTCCATCTTTTCAAGTTTTTCTTTATGGCGTCTTAGCGCCTCCAAATGACCTTGTAACGCTTCTTCTGTGTACTCTGGATTAATAAATTCATCCGTCGAAATATCAGTAATAATATTTTTCAACTTTTCATCAGAGAGCCAACTTAAAAATGTTCCGACTGAAGGTTCATTTCCCTTTTCATAATATGCGTATAGTTCATATAAAATCCCTTTATGTTCTTCTGTATAAAAATCTTCTATATGAGGTTCCATACGCACTGTCACTTCTGCACTTTGCAACATATGGTAAATAATTTCTCTTTCTGCCCTTTCAAAACCTGTTAATTTCGGTTTCGTTTGAACAATTTGAGATGGCTTAGAAACCTGCTTTATTTGTTTTTGCTGTACCTTTTGTTCTTTGCGATATTGGTGCAATTGATTCAAAAGTGTTTCCATTGAATACGAAAATTCTTGCGATAATGATTTTAAATATGATTCCGCCTGCATCGCATCCTGTAGCAATGATAACTCTTTTAAAACACTTTTTACATATTCTTCTTTGCCAGACTCATCTTGCAAATTTTTCCCTAAACGCAAATGATTTATTTTGAAACCAACAAAACTTATACTTGATTTCACAAGATTTTCAAAAGCGGTTGTCCCATATTGTTGCACATATTCATCAGGGTCAAGCTTATCTGGCAAGGATGTAACTTTCACTTGGCAACCAACTTGCAATAGTAATTGCCCTGCTTTCATCGTCGCTTCTCGCCCTGCTTTATCACCATCATAGCAAAGAACAACAGTTTCAACGTTACGTCGCAGAAGTTTCGCTTGTTCTTCAGTTAAAGCTGTTCCCATTGTCGCAACAGCTTCTTCCACACCACTTTTCACCGCGGCTAGTACATCGGCATAACCTTCAAAAAGGACAACCTGCCCACGTTTTCTAATAAACGGCCTTGCTTGGTGGAAATTATACAACAGCTTACTTTTGTAAAAAATCGGTGTTTCAGGACTATTCAAATATTTCGGAGTGTCATCTCCTAATGCCCTTCCACTAAACGCTATCACCTTACCTTGTAAAGTATAAATCGGAAACATAACTCTTCCGCGGAAGCGGTCATAATGACTGCCATCCTTCTCACTTCTTACAAGAAGGCCAGCCTGTTCCATACTAGATAGCGACAAACCTCTTTTTTGTAAAATTTTCGTTGCTGCATCCCAAGCTTGTGATGCATAACCAATTTCAAATTTCTCAATCATCTCTTTTGTAATACCACGTTTTAATAAATATGAAAGTGCTTCATTTCCTTCTTCTGTATTTACTAATAAATGATGATAATACTTTTTCAAAAGTTCATGAGCCTGTTGCATGATGACAGTGTCATCAGATATGTCTTCTTGTTGTTGTTGTCCTTGCCCTGATGTATATTCTGCAACTGCAATTCCATTTCTTTCGCCAAGCTTTTGAACAGCCTCTGTGAAAGCAAGTCCTTCCATTTTCATAAGAAAAGAAAATACATTTCCACCTTCTCCACATCCGAAACAATGAAAAATTTGCTTATCAGATGAAACAGAGAATGAAGGAGAATTCTCACCATGAAATGGACAAAGGCCGAAATAGTTACGCCCCTGCTTTCTAAGTTGAACATACTC
>NZ_JBFTMA010000067.1:0-19986 GCF_056396725.1 Bacillus sp. 05T31 | reverse complement strand
GTGAGTATATCATCAACTGGGATCCAGCAACACGCACAGCTCTTTCTGATATTGAAGTAATTCATAAAGAAGTTCAAGGTGCATTCTACCATATGAACTATCCGTTAACAGACGGTTCTGGTCACATTCGCCTTGCAACTACTCGTCCAGAAACAATGCTTGGTGATACAGCGGTAGCAGTTCATCCAGAAGATGATCGCTACAAACATTTAATCGGAAAAACAGTTACACTTCCAATCGTAGGCCGAGAGATTCCGATTATTGCTGATGAATACGTAGAAAAAGACTTCGGAACAGGCGTTGTAAAAATTACACCAGCTCATGATCCGAATGACTTTGAAGTAGGTAACCGTCATGACTTACCACGTATTTTAGTAATGAACGAAGATGGAACGATGAACGAAAAAGCTGGTAAGTATAACGGTATGGATCGTTTCGAATGCCGTAAAGAGTTAGTGAAAGACTTACAAGAAGCTGGCGTATTAGTAGAAATCGAGCCTCATATGCACTCAGTAGGTCATAGTGAGCGTAGCGGTGCAGTTGTTGAGCCTTATTTATCAACACAATGGTTCGTAAAAATGGCTCCACTTGCAGAAAAAGCGGTAGAACTTCAACAAAAAGAAGAAGAAAAAGTAACGTTCGTACCAGAGCGTTTTGAAAACACATACTTACGCTGGATGGAAAACATTCATGACTGGTGTATTTCTCGTCAATTATGGTGGGGACACCGCATTCCAGCTTGGTATCATAAAGAAACTGGTGAAGTATACGTAGGTACAGAAGCGCCAGCAGATCTTGAAAACTGGAATCAAGATAATGACGTGCTTGATACATGGTTCAGTTCAGCATTATGGCCATTCTCAACACTTGGTTKGCCGAATGAAGATGCAGCAGACTTTAAAAAGTTCTATTCAACAGATGCTTTAGTAACTGGTTATGATATCATCTTCTTCTGGGTATCTCGTATGATTTTCCAAGGTTTAGAGTTTACAGGAGAGCGTCCATTTAAAGATGTATTAATTCACGGTTTAGTTCGTGATGAGCAAGGACGTAAAATGAGTAAATCTCTTGGTAACGGTATTGATCCGATGGATGTTATCGAGAAGTACGGTGCAGATGCGATGCGTTACTTCTTATCAACAGGAAGTGCACCAGGTCAAGATTTACGTTTCAGCATGGAAAAAGTAGAATCTACTTGGAACTTCATTAATAAAATTTGGAACGCATCACGTTTCGTATTAATGAACATGGATGACATGAAGTATGAAGAAATCGATTTAACTGGTGAAAAATCAGTTGCAGATAAGTGGATTTTAACTCGCTTAAACGAAACAATCGAAAGTGTAACACGTAACATGGATAAATATGAGTTCGGTGAAGCTGGTCGTTCATTATACAACTTCATTTGGGATGATTTCTGTGACTGGTACATTGAGATGGCGAAACTTCCACTATACGGTGAAGATGAAGCAGCTAAGAAAACAACTCGTTCTATTTTAGCTTACGTATTAGACCAAACGATGCGTCTATTACATCCATTCATGCCATTTGTAACAGAGAAAATTTGGCAGCATTTACCGCATGAAGGCGAGTCTATTACAGTAGCAGCATGGCCAACAGTTCGCGAAGATTTACAAGATAAAGAAGCGGCAGCAGAAATGCACCTTCTAGTTGATATCATTCGCTCTGTTCGTAACATCCGTGCGGAAGTAAATACACCAATGAGCAAAAAAGTTCAAATGCAAATTAAAGCAAAAGAYGAGGYAGTACTAGCYCAGCTTACGAAAAACAGYTCTTACATTGAGCGTTTCTGTAACCCAAGTGAACTAACAATTAAGATTGATTTACAAGCGCCAGAAAAAGCGATGACTGCAATCGTATCAGGTGCAGAGTTATTCTTACCGTTAGCTGATCTTATCAATCTTGATGAAGAGAAAGCGCGTCTTGAAAAAGAACTTGAGAAGTTYGRTAAAGAAGTAGAACGTGTACAGAAGAAACT
Source organism: Bacillus sp. 05T31 (assembly GCF_056396725.1). Classification (NCBI taxonomy): domain Bacteria; kingdom Bacillati; phylum Bacillota; class Bacilli; order Caryophanales; family Bacillaceae; genus Bacillus; species Bacillus sp. 05T31. Next base: position 17,987 of record NZ_JBFTMA010000067.1, on the reverse strand, counting down.
TTCAAACCAAGGATTCGTAGCGAAAGCTCCTGCAGAAGTTATTGACGGAGAGCGTGCGAAAGAGCAAGATTATCTAGAAAAACGCGAAGCGGTTCGTCAACGTCTAGCTGATCTTGAGAAATAAAAATGTTTTTCAGAGACTCACTATATTGGTGAGTCTCTTTTCTTTGCGTATAATAGAATTAAGAAGTTTGTCTTTTGAAAGGGGAATAGCAAACGTGATACATACATACGAAGAAGCGATAAACTGGATTCATAGCCGATTGAAATTTGGGATAAAACCAGGGCTAGAAAGAATGCAATGGATGTTAGAAGAACTCGGAAATCCAGAGCGTCATATAAAATGTGTTCATCTWGCCGGCACAAATGGAAAAGGTTCAACTTTAACATATATGCGCTACATGTTAGARGGCGCGAAATATAAAGTAGGAACGTTTACATCGCCTTACATAGAAACATTCAATGAACGTATTAGTGTAAACGGAATACCGATTGCAGATGAAGAGATTGCRGAACTTGTAAATATGGTAAAGCCAGTCGTTGAAAAATTAGATGAGACGGAYTTAGGAGAAGCGACTGAGTTTGAAATTATTACAGTAATGGCAATTTRTTATTTCGGTAAAGTTAATTTCTGTGATGTYGTTTTATTTGAAACGGGGCTTGGGGGAAGATTTGATTCTACAAATGTTATTCATCCGGTTCTCACGATTATTACGAATATCGGCCACGATCATATGCATATTTTAGGAAATACACTAGGAGAAATTGCATATGAAAAGGCAGGGATTATTAAGTCTGGTGTTCCAGTTATTACTGGTGTGAAAAATGAAGAAGCATTGCAAGTAATTCAAAAGGTTGCTAAGGAAAACCATGCAAGCTTATATGAACTTGGAAAACAGTTTACAACATTACATAAACATTCTAATGAAGATGGGGAACATTTTGATTTTGATTGTCCATTTGTCTCGTTTGAAAATGTTCGAATTTCAATGAAAGGTATTCATCAAGTAGGCAATGCAGCGCTAGCGCTTATGGCAGTAATGTATTTAAAAACATATTTATCATTTTTAATTAATGAAGAGGAGATGAAAGCTGGTTTACAAGAAGCCTACTGGATTGGTCGATTTGAAAAGTTACAAAGTAATCCAGATATTATAATAGATGGTGCTCATAATCCAGAAGGTATTGAAAGTCTTGTAAAAACAGTAGAGGCACATTATAAAAAGAAGAATGTAATAGTTTTATTTACTGCTCTTGGTGACAAACAGTTACATAACATGGTAGGGCAATTAGAAAAAGTTGCTGATGAAATAATATTTACGACGTTTGCCTTTGATCGTGCCATTTCTGCTGACAAGCTTGCATCGTATTCGCAACAAGAGTCAAAATTAGTTTTTGAAGATTGGAAAGAGGCAATTGATACAAAGGTTGACATGATAGGAGAACATGATGTTTTTATCATAACAGGTTCTTTGTATTTCATTTCCGAAGTTAGAAAATATATTCGCGAGAAAAACTAGATAGTCTTTGCTATCTAGTTTTTTGTTCTACAAATGAAGTCAAATGCATACATATAAGATAATAATATAGGGTTATTTGACGAATTCCTCTGACAAATATCTCGTTTTTTTGTGGAATGAATATGATATGATGCGGACAATGACAAGAGGTGAGGTGTGAGTGTATGGACAAGCAATCACGAACGATCTCGGTGAAAGTAAATGGAACAGAAGCGAAGTATGAGGAAAAAAAGAAGGATGAGTTTGACTGGATGATAGCAGAAAGTGAGAGACCGAAAAATGTCGTTCCGTTTCAAAAAGCGAAATCAGTATCTATGGAAAAATATCGAAAGAAGTGGAGCAATACAATAATCGCAATCGTTGCAACTGCAATAATTATCGGTACTGCATTTGGGATGGGTATGATTCATTTATTAACTGGACAAGGGACGACAGGAGAAGGTAAGGTAACGGCTTCGAAGCAGACAGGTAATGAGGAACAAAAGGTGGGTGGAACGGCAGAACAAACACCAACACCAACACCGAAAGAGGAAAAACCAAAAGCACAGGTAGGAACGTCATTAGAACCAATGAAACTATTTTTCGTTCAAGGAGGGCTTTATTCCTCTGAAGAAAAAGGACAGGCTGCTATTGAAGAGTGGAAAAGTAATGGGGGCGTGGCTACTTTGAAACCGAGTGGTGATAAGTATGCGTTAGTTGTTGCTATTACGAGCGATGAACAGGCTGTTAATCAATTAATAGATCAGTATAAGCAAGATGGTGTTTCAGTTTTGAAAAAAAATTGGGATATTACAGATAAAGCATTGCTCAAAAATGATAAAGAAGTAGGAATGTTTTTAGCGAAAGTGCAGCCATTATATACTCATTTAGCAAAATATGTGTCCAGCGTACAAACTAGTGGAAAAAGTAATCCAAAAGATATAGAAGCGATTCAAAAAGAGTGGAAAGCTATGGAAAAGGAAGGGAAGAGTATGAAGCGTGAAGATGCAAAGAAGCTTTATACGTATACGTCAATAGCGGTGCAAACGATTAAGGAAGGGAAGAGCGATAAGGAATCTGTAGCTAAATTAAATCAAGTTATTATTGATGGTATACTTTCGTATGAAAAAATGGTTTCACAAAAAGTGAAATAATAGGATAATGAAATGACGAAGAAAGAAGTACATATACTTCTTTCTTTTCTTTTGAATTTAGAACAAAGTGCTTTCTGTATGGGCAGCATATAATCGTATTTAAAAAGAACTATTATTTTGTTTAGAGAAAATGATATTTCTAGAATTTGTGGGGAAACTATTCCTTTGATACGATTGATTTGAATTATTCTGCTTCATGTGAGAAGGGAAGGAGAAAATATGAGAAAAATTATTTTAGCTTCAGGGTCACCTAGGAGGAAGGAACTGCTTGAATTAGCAGATGTGCCATTTGAMATCGTTGTTAGTGAAGTAGAAGAGAMGATTGGTGCATATTCATCACCTTCTGATATTGTYATGTCGCTTGCTTTGCAAAAAGCATCTGCTGTGGCAGAAAACCATAGTAATCAAGTTGTACTAGGTGCAGATACAATTGTTACATATGATTCGCGTATTCTTGGAAAGCCGTCTAATGAGGCTGAGGCGAAAGAAATGTTACGATTATTATCGGGGAAAACACACGAAGTATACACAGGTGTTGCAATTATATCGAAAGAAAAAACGGTAACTTTTTATGAACGTACAGAAGTAACATTTTGGGGATTAACAGAAGAGGAAATAGACGTATACGTTGCATCGAAGGAACCACTTGATAAAGCAGGGAGCTATGGACGGTATTCGTGATGTTGTGAGAGAAGAACAGCCACGGGAGCGTTTATTGTTAGAAGGAGCAGGAAGTTTATCGAATCGAGAACTTCTTGCAGTTTTACTCAGAACGGGTTCTAAAGAAGAAACGGTGTTAACGTTATCAGATAATATTCTACATCATTTTGACGGCTTACGAATGTTAAAGGATGCAACGTTAGAAGAGATGATGAGCATTCATGGTGTTGGGATTGCAAAGGCGTCGCAGCTTATGGCTGCTTTTGAATTAGGTAGAAGAATGGTACGTTTAGAATATCAAAATAGATATAGTATTCGAAGTCCAGAAGATTGTGCGAGTTATATGATGGAAGAGATGCGTTTTTTGCAACAGGAGCATTTTGTTTGTTTATATTTGAATACGAAAAATCAAGTTATACATAGGCAAACTATTTTTATTGGAAGTTTAAATACGTCGATTGTGCACCCAAGGGAAGTTGTGCGCCCATAAGGGCATTTAGAGAATCTGCTTTGGCAAAGCAGTAGGGAAATATCATAATCTTCACCCTATCATCAGCCAGCTTATCCGTAAGGGAAACCAAACGGGGAGTGTAGCATGCTGGAAAAGCCATAAGTTGTCTAGTTACCAAGGCACGACTGAATGGCGAGATGAAACTCATAGACAAGGATGAAAGCTGGATTGCTTAAATGATAGCTCAAGGGGGACCACGTGGACCTTCAGCGGGAGGTAACGATAACCGCTGAACAGAATATGCATGTTCCTTAAAAACTTCGAGGAGCATGAAATGATACTATTCTAACCAACTTCTGTATGGAAGAAACGAGCGAAAGTCACATCCGAAACTATGAATGCCTACGTTTCTAAATGACTAAATGGGGATTGCCTAAGTTGGAACGCCACAAAGGCTATGACAATCGTGTCTAAATATCCAATAAGGCAACGGAACTCTCGTAGTAGTCCGAGATAGGGAAAGCCTATTACATGGCGAAGGAGAGTAGTTTATCTAGTTTAATGCAAAATTGGGAAGGAGCGTGAGGCTCTATGAGAAATCCAAAAGTAGTATTAAGCAGTCTAACTTCCAAGGCGATTGAAGAAAATTACACATTTAAGCGACTGTATCGGAATTTATATAACATTGAATTTTTCCTAGACGCATATGCCAAAATCTATCCTAATAAAGGAAGTAACACCAAAGGTGTAAATGAAGATACTATAGACGGCATGAGTGTTAAAAGAATAGATACTCTTATTGAAAAGCTGAGAAATCAAACATATCAACCTAATCCCGCAAGAAGAACTTATATTCCAAAAAAGGATGGAAAACTAAGACCTTTAGGTTTACCAACTTTTGAGGATAAATTAGTTCAAGAAGTAGCTAGAAAAATTCTTGAAAGTATCTACGAACCTGCATTCTCTGAAAACTCACATGCTTTCAGACCAAACAGAAGTTGTCATACGGCTCTTAAACAAATCAAACATACCTTTACTGGCACTCGCTGGTTTATCGAAGGTGACATAAAAGGATTCTTTGATAATATTGACCATCACATTCTTATCAACATCTTGAGAAGAAGAATCAAGGATGAAAAATTTATCAACTTGATTTGGAAATTTCTACGCGCTGGTTATGTGGAAGACTGGGTATTTCATAAAACATTCAGTGGAACTCCACAAGGTGGTATCATTAGCCCAACTCTCTCTAATATTTACCTTAATGAATTGGATAAATACGCTGAAGAATATACATCGATATTCAACAAAGGTGATAAACGCAGACATAATCTAACCTATCATAATCTAGCGTCGAAAATAACTTATCATAAACATAAAAATAAACGGGAATGGTCAAATTTAAACAAAGAAACTAGAGATGTAAGAGCCAATGAAATAAAAAAACTCTACAAAGAGTTAATCAAACATGACAGTAAGGATCTGTTTGACCCGAACTATCGTAGAATGAAATATGTGAGATATGCAGATGATTTTCTTATTGGTGTTATAGCAAGTAAAGAAGAGGTAGAAGAAATCAAGAAGGATTTAACGATTTTTCTAGCTAATAAACTAAAACTTGAACTAAGTGCGGAAAAGACGCTGATTACACATAGTAAAAAGAATGCGAGATTTCTCGGGTATGACATTAGAGTAGCTAGGGATTGGCAAACAATGAAAATGCCTAACGGCACACAAAAAAGAAAGTTTAATTTTCAAGCCAAACTCTTTGTACCTCACGAAAAATACATCAAAAAACTCATTGACCTTGGTGCATTAAGTCTCGGGAAAAATAATCAATGGAAACCGATTCATAGACCGTATTTACTCCGTAATGATGACATAGAAATCATAAGACAATACAATGCTGAAATAAGAGGACTGTACAATTATTATCGACTAGCTAGTAATGTGCATGTTCTGCAATCTTTCCGTCAAACAATGAAATACAGCATGATAAAAACTTATGCTAATAAATATAAAAGTACCGTGAGCAAGATAATCAACAAATTTTCTATAAACGGAAACTTTGGTATTCGTTACAAGACGAAAGATGGGCAACGTATTGCATACTTCATAGAGCAAAAAATGGAAAAGAATACAAAGATTAATAATGAAGAGGTTGATATAAAACCGAATACAGTTCAATTTGGTGGCAAAACAAGTCTCATTGAACGCCTTTTAGCTGAAAAATGTGAATGGTGTGGTATAGAGAATGTTCCATTAGAAATGCACCATGTCAACAAACTTAAGAATCTAAAAGGAAAAAAACGATGGGAACAAACCATGATTGCAAGAAATCGAAAAACAATCGCAATGTGTGTGAAATGCCACCATGACTTACACAATGGGAAGTTAGATTGATAAATGGAAAGCCGTATACTCTGAGAGGAGTACGTACGGTTTGGGGGGGAGTTCTTGGAAACCTGCTTAAGAAACTAAGTAAGGCGCTGGGTTCTTACCCTACTTTAAAGAAGCRTTCCGTCGGGCAGCAGCCTCTATTATATGTCTTCATAACCATCCCTCAGGAGATCCGGCGCCGAGCCGTGAAGATATTGAAGTTACAAAACGATTAGTAGAATGTGGTCGAATTATCGGAATTGAAGTACTTGATCATATCATAATAGGTGACCATAAATTCGTGAGTTTAAAGGAAAAAGGTCATATTTAAGACTATTCTTTTTACTTATTTGGAATAGACTTAGGAACAGCGAACACGCTTGTATATGTGAAAGGGAAAGGTGTAGTTTTACGTGAACCTTCAGTAGTAGCATTACAAACTGATACGAAACAAATCGTTGCGGTAGGTAGCGATGCAAAACAAATGATTGGTCGTACACCAGGAAACGTAGTGGCACTTCGCCCTATGAAAGATGGTGTAATTGCTGATTACGAAACAACAGCAATAATGATGAAATACTACATTCAACAAGCTCAAAAATCAAATGGATTCTTCTCACGTAAACCATATGTAATGGTATGTGTACCATCTGGTATTACAGCTGTAGAAAGACGTGCAGTAATCGATGCGACTCGTCAAGCTGGTGCTCGTGATGCTTATCCAATCGAAGAGCCATTTGCAGCAGCAATTGGTGCAAACTTACCTGTTTGGGAGCCGACTGGTAGTATGGTTGTTGATATCGGTGGTGGTACAACAGAAGTTGCAATTATTTCTTTAGGTGGTATTGTAACAAGTCAATCAGTTCGTGTTGCTGGTGATGATATGGACGATTCAATCATTCAGTACATTAAGAAAAGCTACAACTTAATGATTGGTGAAAGAACAGCAGAAGCACTAAAATTAGAAATCGGTTCTGCAGGCGAGCCAGAAGGTATTGAGCCTATGGAAATTCGCGGTCGTGATTTAGTAAGTGGTTTACCGAAAACAGTACTAATTCAACCAGAAGAAATTGCAGATGCATTAAAAGATACAGTAGATGCAATTGTAGAATCAGTTAAAAATACGTTAGAAAAAACTCCACCTGAATTAGCAGCGGATATTATGGACCGCGGTATCGTATTAACAGGTGGTGGGGCATTACTGCGTAACTTAGATAAAGTTATTAGTGAAGAAACAAATATGCCAGTTCTTGTTGCAGAGGATCCATTAGATTGCGTAGCAATTGGAACGGGTAAAGCATTAGACAATATCGACCTTTTCAAAACTGCTGCTCGATAATATTGCAAAATAAAAATCAATGAAATTAAGAGGGTGTGAACGTGCCACAGTTTTTCTTAAACAAAAGATTAATTGTTTTGTTAGTTAGTATTATTCTTCTCGTGGCATTGATTGGAATCTCATTGAAAGAACGGAACAGTTTATCATGGCCAGAGCAGTTTATAAAAGATACTGTCGGTGTTGTAGAACGTGTATTCCAAAAGCCAGCGAATTATGTTGCCGGATTCTTCGAGAATGTAGAAGATGTAAAGCGCACGTATGAAGAGAATAAAAAGCTGAAAGCAAAATTAGATTCTACCGCAGATTTATCTGCAGTAGTGAAAAATTTAGACGATGAGAATAAAAAACTACGAGAATTAACTGGTAAAGAAAAGTCCCGTGGTGATTATACGGAAGTACAAGCTAGTGTGGTTTCTCGTAATCCCGATAAATGGTACGATTTAGTTGGAATTGATAAAGGAGCACAGCAAGGGATCAAAAAAGATATGGCTGTTGTAACTCCGAAAGGTTTAGTTGGACGCGTAAAAAGTGTATCTCAGTTTACATCGTCAGTAGAGTTGTTAAGTTCGATGAGCCGAACAAACCGTGTTTCTGCTATTGTACAAGGACAAGAAAATATCTTTGGATTAATTGAAGGTTACGATAAAGAAAAACAACTACTTCTTTTCACAAAGATTAGCTCTGATGCAGAGGTGAAAAAAGATCAACTAGTTGTAACATCTGGACTTGGTGATATCTTCCCTAAAGGTCTTGCGATTGGGAAAATTGTTGATGTTCAGCCAGATCCATACGGTTTAACAAAAACGGCTTATGTAAAACCATCCGCTGATTTGAATGATGTAGAGCATATTATAGTTGCAAAACGTGATATGCCTACAGCGCCGTTAGAATAGGAGGGAGAGAAGAGATGATGACGATTTTAAAAAGAGCAGCTCTTCCTCTTTTGCTCCTTTTTGTTTTTTTATTTGAAAATATGTTCTCTACTGTTGTTCCAACAGACGTCTTTTGGAAAGGCAGTATAGCAGCACCGCATTTCTTTATAATTGTGTTATGTTTTATTACAGTGTACTATAGTCCGGTTCAAGGGATTTACTACGGACTATTATTTGGTTTCTTATTTGATACCGTATACACGGAACTTGTCGGTATATATATATTTGCTTATCCGATTTTAGCTTATTTAGTTTATAGTGTGATGAAAGTATTACAATTGAATTTATTTATTGTCGGTTCTATCGTACTGGCTGGCATTGCAGCATTAGAGTATTATGTGTATGGGTTTTTAACTTTGTTAGGACGTACTCACATGTCAGCATCTGTCTTTTTCACAGATCGTCTCCTTGCTACTTTATTGCTAAATGGAATTTTCTTATTAATAGTTTGTTTCCCACTGAGACGATATTTAGTGCGTCTTTCAAAAGCGATAGAAGAAAAAGAAAAAAGGATTTTCTAATTTTATGTCGAATTGAATCGGTGGGGTGAACTTTAGTGGAAGAAAAAAAGCAACAAAATGTAACGATAAAAGGGACAAAAGATGGAATAATACTTCATTTAGATGATTGCTGTTCATTCTCTGAGCTACTAAAAGAATTGGATGAAAAGCTTTCTACACATTACTATGAGAGTGACGGACGTTCTTTAATTGAAGTGCGTGTTAAAGTAGGAAATCGCTATTTAACAGAAGTACAACAAGAAGAGATTCGTACGTTAATTCGCAATAAGAAGAACCTTGTTGTAGAATCAATCGAAAGTGATGTTATAACAAAAGCAGAAGCAATAGCTTGGAAAGAAGAAACAGAAATTGTCCCTATTTCCAAAATTGTTCGCTCTGGACAAGTGTTACATGTAAAAGGCAATTTATTATTAATTGGAGATGTTAATCCAGGCGGAACGGTTATCGCTGGGGGGAATATTTTTGTCTTGGGATCATTAAGAGGAATTGCACATGCGGGGTATGATGGAGATTCAGAAGCTGTTATTGCTGCATCTATTATGAACCCTATGCAACTCCGAATTAGTGATGTGACAATGCGGGCTCCGGAAGAGAAAGAAGACGGAGCAGAGGCGGCAGAATGTGCGTACATTAATGAGAACAATCACATTGTTGTCGATCGCCTGCAACTTCTCACTCATCTTAGACCTAATTTAACAAAGTTAGAAAGGGGAATTGTATAGCTGTGGGAGAGGCAATAGTAATTACATCTGGAAAAGGCGGAGTAGGTAAAACTACAACGTCTGCGAACATTGGTACAGCCCTTGCGTTATCTGGAAAAAAAGTGTGTTTAATTGATACAGATATCGGTTTACGCAATTTAGACGTAGTAATGGGGCTAGAAAATCGTATTGTATTTGATCTTGTTGATGTCGTTGAAGGGCGTTGTCGTTTACCTCAGGCTCTTATTAAAGATAAGCGTTTTGATGATCTTTATTTATTACCTGCAGCACAAACGAGCGATAAATCGGCGGTAACACCTGAACAAATGGATGAATTAATACAAGTATTACGTCAAGATTATGATTACATATTAATTGATTGTCCTGCGGGGATTGAGCAGGGGTTTAAAAATGCAGTAGCAGGTGCGGATAAAGCAATCGTTGTAACAACACCAGAAGTATCCTCAATGCGTGATGCGGATCGTATTATCGGGCTTTTAGAGAAAGAGGATATTGAACCACCGAAACTTGTCATTAACCGTGTGCGTAGTCATATGCTTCATGAACAGGATATGTTAGACGTTGATGAAATTGTACGTACACTGTCAATCGAGCTTCTTGGAGTTGTCGAGGATGATGATGAAGTTATTCGTGCTACGAATACAGGTGAACCTGTAGCACTGCAACCTAGTGGGAAAGCAGCAATAGCTTATCGTAATATTGCAAGACGCTTGTTAGGTGAGAATGTACCATTACAAGCATTTGAACAAGAAAAAGTATCGGTATTTACAAAGATGAAAAATTTCTTTGGAATCCGTTAAAAGCACTTCGCATAAATGCGGAGTGCTTTCTTTTTTCTTCGCATGAATATCTTCCTTCTATAACTCATACATATGTACAAACTGTATATAACTGTTTCTATTTGAATAAGGCTAACGAAAGAAAGGAGACAGTATGAAGAATAGACGTGTGGAAGAAATTAAAAAGCGGATTGCGAAAAGGAAAGCAGAGCAAGAATTGCTAGAAGAAGAGCGGTATTTTGCGGGAGGAGATTTTGATAGCGAAACGGTCTTTATTGAAGAGGGGGAGAAGGAAATTCATCCTCTATTTCGAAAAGAAGTTTTTCTCTTCAAAGTTTTGCTATCAGCAATATTAGTTCTTTCGGTTGCTATTTTATTTAAGAACGCACCTTCTTCTTTTGATGGTACTAGAGCTGTTACAGAAAAAGTTATGCAAGAAGAATTTCAATTTGCTACTATATCGAAATGGTATGAAAATCAGTTTGGAAAACCTCTCGTGTTCTTTTCTCCAAATGAGAAAAAAGAAGAGGCTATTCAGCAAAAGGATTATGCGATTCCTGCCTCTGGAAAGGTGATGCAAGGATTTCAAAAAAACGGCCAGGGTGTATTTGTTCAAACGGCTACAAATGCAACGGTGGAGTCAGTAAATGAAGGTATAGTTGTTTTTGCGGGCAAGAAAGAGGAACTTGGAAATACAGTTCAAATTCAGCACGCTGATGGTACGGAGTCATGGTATGCAAATTTAAATGATATGTCAGTAAAATTATATGATTACGTTTCAAAGAAACAAAAAATTGGAATAGTGAGTAATGATGAAAATAATAAAAATGGCAAATTTTATTTTGCAATAAAAAAGAATGAAAAATTTATTGATCCAATTCAGGTGATTTCATTTGATTAAATATAGGGATGTTTTCACGAAAATTTCTGTGCATCCGTTGTTTTGGGTTATTATTGTCATTGGTATTTTTACAGCACGTTTTAAAGAGTTACTATTACTATTTTGTATCGTTTTAGTTCATGAACTTGGGCATGCTTTTGCCGCAGCGTATTATAATTGGCGTATTAAACAAATTCAGCTTTTGCCGTTTGGTGGCGTAGTTGAGATGGAGGAACATGGGAATAAATCGTTAAAAGAAGAATTAATTGTCGTTATGGCGGGGCCAATTCAGCATATATGGATGATTGCAGTCGCTTACATTTTGTATAAAGCGGGCTGGGTAACTGACGATTTGTACCATTTCTTTGTATGGAATAATGTCATTATTTTAGGGTTTAATTTATTGCCTATTTGGCCACTTGATGGTGGAAAAGTATTATTTAATGTATTATCATATCGTTTTCCCTATTTACAAGCACATGAAAAGATGATGAAATTGTCATGTGTTTTTTTTAGTGTAATATTAGGATGGCAGTTACTTTGGAATAGTAATAACATTATGATGTGGGTATTACTCGTTTTTCTAGCGATTTCTTTATATCAAGAATGGAAACAAAGACGGTACGCATTTATGCGTTTTTTATTAGAGCGTTATTATGGGAATAAAAGAGATATTGAAAAAATAGCACCTATTGAGGTGAAAACGGAAGATCATTTATATACGATTTTCACAAAATTTCGCAGAGGATATAAACACTCTATTATCGTCCATGGAAAATATAAAGAGCATTACACATTGGACGAAAATGAATTGTTGTATGCGTATTTTGCTGAAAAACGAACAACCTCATCTGTTGAAGAATTAATTGGTTAGTGTTGACGACGACACTAACCTTTTATATTGTAAGGAAAAGAAATGAAAAGTGAGGAAAGAATTTTGAAGACGTTATATATTAACTACACTGGTTCGGAAAAGCGTGTTGCGATAGAAGAGAAACAAAAAATTGTAGAGCTTTTATGGAAACGGAATGAAGAGCAGGAGATTGTCGGACATATTTATGTTGGGCGTATCGTAAGAACAATTGCTGGAATGAACGCAGCCTTTGTAAATATCGGATTAGAAAAACATGCATATCTTTCATTTGATGATGTACCATCTTCATATCGCATACATGAAGGACAGGCGATACTTGTACAAGTTGTGAAAGAGGCAATTGATACGAAGGGGCCAAAATTAACGGCGAAGATAGAAKTTACCGGAAAATATGTCGTTTACATGCCCTATGATGACATGCGCGCTGTTTCTCGGAAAATAAAAAATAATAAAAGAAGACAACAGTTACTGGGAATTGAAGTAGAAGGAACAGGTGGATACATTTTCCGTTCTGCTTCTGAAAAAGGAACGATCGATGAAATACAAGCTGAAATGCAAGGGTTGCAGCAGTTATATGAAGAGTTAAAAAGAAAAGAAGATCAAGGGAAGGCGCCCTTACTACTTCATCAACCAGCGACGTTTTTAGATCGTGTATTTCAGGAGAACCCAATTGAAACAATTGAAAAAATAGTTGTAGATACGAGAAGTATAGTAAAAGAATTAGAAGAAAAAGTAGGGAAAGAAAGAGTATCCTTTTATAATGAAAAATCTTCGATGTTTAACCACTTTGGAATAGAGCGTGAAATCGAGAAAGCACTTCAAAAAATTGTGTGGCTACCAAATGGTGCCTATCTAATTGTAGAACAAATGGAGACGATGACTGTAATTGATGTGAATACAGGTAAATTTACTGGAAAACAAAATTTACAAGATACCGTATTTCGCACAAATGAAATGGCTGCTGAAGAGATTGCTCGTCAATTAAGACTTCGTGATATTGGCGGGATGATATTAATTGATTTTATTAATATGAAAAGACGGGAAGATAAAGAGAAGGTAAGAGAGCGTTTAATGATAGCTTTACAAGATGATCGCACATATACAAGAGTGCTTGGGTTTACAGAGTTAGGTATTTTAGAGATGACGCGTAAGCGCAAGAAACATTCGTTACGTGACGTATTATTAGAAGAGTGTGCGCCTTGTAAAGCGACAGGTTACATTATATCTAATGAAACAATTGCGTATGAGCTAGAGAGAGAGCTTATTACTTATGGTAATATAGAGGATGAAGCTGTATTGATTGGTGCTTCAAAAAAAGTACAAAAACATTTTTCACAAAAAGAATTACAAAAAAATATTCCATTTGAAATTTATTTCAAAGATGATATTATCGAAAAGTACGCTATTATCCGTTTTGGAAGTAAGAAAGAAATTGTAGAACGGAAAAAATAGTTAGCAGAACATTCATTGACAATAGTCAATGAGTCATGGTAATATTTTTATGTTATAGTTTATAGCACCTAAACTGCTATATGCTACAACCGCACAAGACAGGTTCCCTAAAGACATTTTATGTCTACCTCGTTTTTGGCGAGTCTTAGTAATTAAGAGGAGGTGCAAGTATGTACGCAATTATCGAAACAGGTGGAAAACAAATTAAAGTTGAAGCTGGTCAAGCAATCTACATTGAAAAATTAGATGTTGAAGCTGGTGAAACTGTTACTTTTGACAAAGTTCTTTTCGTTGGTGGCGAAAACGTGAAAGTTGGTAGCCCAGTTGTAGAGGGTGCAACAGTTACTGCGAAAGTTGAAAAACAAGGTCGCGCTAAGAAAATCATCGTTTTCAAATACAAAGCGAAAAAGAACAATCGTAAGAAACAAGGTCATCGTCAACCTTACACTAAGCTAGTAGTTGAAGCTATCAACGCTTAATTCTGGTTAAGATGATTAAGATTACGATAAGTCGCACGAAACTAGGAAGTATCCGATCATTTAAAATGACTGGACATGCCAATTATGCGCCACATGGACAAGATCTTGTCTGTGCTGGAACTACAGCGGTTGTGTTTGGTTCTATAAATGCAGTGGAAGAACTTTGTAATGTGCAGGCAACTATTGAACTCGGAAGTGATGGCGGATTCTTGACGTATGAATTGCCTAATGATTTAGACGTTCATACAGCAGAAAAAGCACAAATCCTTTTAGAAGGATTGGTTGTTTCGCTAAAGACGATTGAACTTGATTACGGAAAGTATATCCGTTTAATAGAAAAAGTGCAGGAGGTGTAACGTATGTTAAGATTAGATCTTCAGTTTTTCGCATCTAAGAAAGGTGTAGGTAGTACAAAGAACGGTCGTGACTCTCAGTCAAAACGTCTTGGTGCTAAACGCGCAGATGGTCAAACGGTTTCAGGTGGTTCAATTCTTTACCGTCAACGCGGTACAAAAATTTATCCAGGTGTTAACGTTGGTCGTGGTGGCGATGACACTTTATTCGCGAAAGTTGACGGCGTAGTACGCTTTGAGCGTCTTGGTCGTGACCGCAAACAAGTGAGCGTATATCCTGTTGCTCAAGAAGCATAAGAACTCACGGAAAACTCTAACCTGAGTGCAGGTTAGAGTTTTTCTATATTAAGGGGTATCTAAATGAATGAAAAATGGACAATTATAGATGCGTTGCGCCATTCAAGACATGATTGGCTCAATCGTATGCAGATGATTAAAGGAAACCTTTCCCTTGGAAAGGTGGAAGAGATTCATAGGCTCATCGATCGTTTTGTCCAAGAAGCGAGACARGAATCCAATCTGATAGGGCTATCCATGCCTTTATTTTCAGAATGGATTTTAACATATAATTGGAAACAGCAACCGTGCTTATTGGAGTACGAAGTATTAGGAGAATTACATAACTTATCTCATATCGATGAGACTGTATGTACATGGACGAATCAATTTTTCTTAATGCTTCAGCATAGTTTAGACGTATATGTTGAAAATTATGTTTGTATCACAATTGAATGTGACGCGGAGAATGCTTGTTTCTTTTTTGATTTTCGTGGAAAGCTAACGAATGTAGAAGAACTACAGAACTGGCTTGCGAACCAAAACAATAAATGGTATTCCATTTCTTATACAGTACGAGACGAAGAAGTCTCAGTTATATTACAACTAATCGGAAAAAGTGTGGTGAAATAATGTTTGTAGATCAGGTCAAGATATATGTAAAAGGCGGCGACGGTGGTAACGGAATGGTTGCGTATCGTCGTGAGAAGTATGTACCTAAAGGTGGCCCAGCAGGTGGCGACGGTGGTAAAGGTGCAGATGTTGTTTTTGTTGTTGAGGAAGGCTTACGTACATTAATGGACTTCCGCTACCAACGTCATTTCAAAGCTGATCGCGGTSAGCACGGAATGAGTAAAGGTCAGCACGGTCGTAAATCTGAAGATTTAATCGTAAAGGTTCCACCAGGAACAATAGTGAAAGATGAAAAAACAGGTGAAATTCTTGCCGATTTAGTAACGCATGAACAAACAGCTGTAATCGCAAGAGGTGGCCGTGGTGGCCGTGGTAACTCACGTTTCGCAACAGCGACGAACCCAGCGCCAGAAATCGCTGAGAACGGGGAACCAGGTCAAGAACGTGATGTCACGCTAGAACTTAAAGTGCTAGCAGATGTTGGACTTGTTGGATTCCCAAGTGTAGGTAAATCTACATTATTATCTGTTGTATCATCAGCGCGTCCGAAAATTGCAGAATATCACTTTACAACAATCGTTCCGAATCTTGGTGTTGTTGAAACTGGTGATAACCGCAGCTTCGTTATGGCTGACCTTCCTGGACTAATTGAAGGCGCACACTCCGGCGTTGGACTTGGACACCAATTCTTACGTCATATCGAACGTACACGTGTAATTGTGCACGTTATCGATATGTCTGGTTTAGAAGGACGTGAGCCATATGAAGATTATGTCACAATCAATAATGAACTAAAAGAATACAATATGCGTTTAACTGAGCGTCCACAAGTTGTTGTTGCAAACAAAATGGATATGCCAGATGCAGAAGAAAACTTACAAGCATTTAAAGAGAAATTGGGAGACGAAGTGAAAATTTTCCCAATCTCAGCTGTAACGAAACAAGGTGTTCGTGACTTACTATTTGAAGTAGCGAACTTATTAGAAACAACACCAGAATTCCCAATGTACGATGATGTAGAAGAATCTGAAGCAAGTGTAATGTACAAATTTGAATCTGAATCTAATTTTGAAATTACACGCGAAAGTGATGGCACATTTGTTATTTCTGGTTATGACATTGAGAAAACATTCAAGATGACAGACTTCTCACGTGATGAATCTGTACGCCGATTTGCTCGTCAAATGCGTGGAATGGGTATTGATGAAGCCCTTCGTGCACGTGGTGCAACAGACGGAGATATTGTGAAAATTCTTGAATATCAATTTGAATTTATCGATTAAGACTGCCGAAATATGGCGGTCTTTTTTTTTCGTTATTTGAGTCCAGTGAAAACCCAATTCATATAGGTGAACCATAAGTCGATATAGGAAAAAATCCCCATTGATTAAAGTTTCAATTTATAATAGAAAAAGGAGTGATTTTAGAAGAATATTTTATGGGGAGAAAAGGAATATGTATAAAATATTAATTGTAGAAGATGATGAAAAAATTGCAGAGATATTAGAGGAGCATTTAGAAAGGTATGGATATCAATCTTTCAGAGTGAGCGATTTACGGCATATAAAAGATGAGTTTGTAAAAGTAAGTCCTCATCTTGTGTTACTTGATATTAATTTACCATACTTTGATGGCTTCTACTGGTGCCGCCAAATCCGTACTGTATCGAATGCGCCGATTATTTTTGTTTCTGCAAGAACGGGGGAAATGGATCAAGTAATGGCGATTGAAAATGGCGGAGATGATTACATTACGAAGCCATTCCATTTAGATATCGTAATGGCAAAGGTGAAAAGTGCACTCCGCCGCGGGTATGGTGAGTATGCTTTGGCCGCGGAAAGTGACTGCTTAGGTGTTAATGGATTGTTATTATTCCCATCACAGCACACAGTAGAGTGGAAAGGTCAACAAACGGAACTTACAAAAAATGAGTTTTATTTATTAGAATGTTTAATGAAACAAGCAAATCAATACGTGACACGTGAAGAGCTGTTAGAGGCTTTATGGGATGAAGTAGCTTTTGTTGATGATAATACATTAACCGTGAATGTAAAGCGTGTAAGGAAGAAACTTGAGGAGTTAGGCATTAAAAATGCAATTGTCACAAAGCGTGGGTACGGTTATGCTCTTCTTACTGAGTGGGGCGAAGGGCATGAAGGTTAAAAATTACCTCATAGAACGTTTTTCCTTAATCCTTTCTTACATTATAAGCCTTTGTTTATTTGGACTCGTATTGCAGTTGCAAAGCCTTTTAGAAAAGCATGCGCTGGACTGGAGTACATGGTTATACGGACTTTTATTAGGGACAGTTGTGTTTAGTGTATACCTTATTTACGATTACCGAAAACGAAGTGTGTTTTTAAAGAGGATAGAACAGTATATTGCCGGTGGACATACATTACATGACTCTTTACTTATCGATACTTCTTATACGTCAGAGCAAGAAATGGTTGTTGAAGCGTTTACGCTATTAAGGCAGCAATATATGAATGAAGTTCATAAGCAGCATGCAAAAGAGCAACAGCAAATGATTTTTATGAACCAGTGGATCCATCAAATGAAAACACCAGTATCCGTTATTGAATTATTGTTACAGAAATATGG
>NZ_JBFTMA010000066.1:0-11521 GCF_056396725.1 Bacillus sp. 05T31 | reverse complement strand
CAGTTGATGATATACTCACCGCGGTAAATTAAGTCTTTTTCATATAATTGAACGAATACTTTATTAACAGCGTTAGATAAACCTTCGTCTAATGTGAAGCGTTCACGAGAATAGTCTAGTCCTAAACCAACTTTCCCCCATTGTTGACGAATGTGAGAAGCGTATTCTTCTTTCCATTCCCAAGCTTTTTCAAGGAATTTCTCACGACCAAGATCGTAACGTGAAATACCTTCTTCACGAAGTTTTCCTTCTACTTTCGCTTGCGTTGCGATACCAGCATGGTCCATTCCTGGAAGCCATAATACATCGTAACCTTGCATACGCTTTGTACGAGTTAAAATATCTTGAAGCGTCGTATCCCAAGCGTGACCTAAGTGTAACTTACCAGTTACGTTCGGAGGTGGAATTACAATTGTATATGGTTGTTTCTTCTCATCCCCTGTTGCTTCGAAATATTTGCCTTCAAGCCACCACTTGTAAAGGCCTTCTTCAACGGACATATGATCATATTTAGTTGGTAAATTATTTTCCGTATTTGACATTATTTTCCCTCCTTAAAATAAAAAATGCCCCTCATCCAAAAAAGGACGAGGGACATCGCGGTACCACCTTTATTTACAAACAAATTCAGAATTTGCTTATACTCTTAATTTGATAACGGACAAATCCGTCTTTTCCTAATAAGAATCATTCCGTTCAGAAAAGATGCTCCAGGGCTACCTTCTAACATAACTATCTAGAGAACCTCCCAGCCAATGGTTCCCCTCTCTGAAGACGTTTCATGTTATACTCTTCCCCTTCAATGCATTTATGTGATTGTTAATTATTATATACAATAGTGTAAAAAACGAAACCTTATTCGTCAAGATAAATTTGAAACTACGGCTTTTATCTCTTTATGAAACTAATAAAAAAAGATAAGCAGGGTTCTCCCTACTTATCTTCTTTATCCGTTCTCTTGCTGGGCAGCTTGTAATTGCGAAAGGAAATATTCTGTATTACTAATGAGCCAATGCGATTGCTGCAGAATTTTTACCCCGCGAAGCTCATTTTCTTCATTACGACTCTTTCTTCTTTTCGTATACGACTGAATTTGCCGAATAAAATGCGACGGGTACGTCATATACGCAAACATAAGAAGCTGCTCCTCTTTCGTAAATGGAAAATTTTTTTGATACATTTGATACCATTCAAAGCGGTCGCTCCGCGCAATTGGATATGTGTTCAAGGACCTTGAATAAAAGCTGACGATATCCTGTACCGGTGTAGCAAACTGAGACTTTTCTAAACTAATAAAATAACCGTTTCGTTCATAATCAAATAAAAAGTGATTAAGCGATACATTTCCATGAACGAAAGTAGTACGTGTTTTTTCCTTTTCTTTCATTGCATCATGCCATTCACTTAATTGTTTCGTTGCGAACTCACGTGCTCTCATAACGTGGTGATAATACGTACAATATTGTAATTCAAATGGAGACATATACCACTTCGCTTCTGATTCTACAAGAAACTCTTCTAATATCTCACCATCATTTTCCCAACGGCCGGATATATTTGTATAATGTTTTTCTAAATCTTCTTCTGTATAAGTCTCCTCTTTCACCGTTTTTTGATGCAACGTCCCGAGCGTTTGAAACATCTTATGGTATTGATCATTATCTTCGCCATTTCCTTCCGCACGTTCTAACCAAGGCATTAAATAATAGCTATATGCCCCATCACTTAAAACATAATTCCCGTCCGTCGTGTGATAGATAGGTACATAATTCGAAAAACCTTTCTCCTTCAAATATTGAATATGGTGTAAAAAATTATTCCGCTCTAATTTTCTATCTTGTATTTTCTTTAACGCATACGGACCTTGATTCGTATAAATTTTCATTACACTTCCGTGCTCTTCCATATGCTGAGTGTCCAATCTATATTGCCTCACAATGGGTTCATAGCGATTTCGTAATTCAATATCCATACGAATAACCCTTTCTTATTCAAAACATAGCTTCTAGGAAAAGAAAAGAGGTGAGTGAAAAAACTCACTCACTTATTTCACTGTTGCTTTTGAAACAGGAATATATATAATTTGCCCTGTAGTTAAATATATATCTTCTGATTGATTTACACGATATAAGCTTTGTATAGTCGTTTCATAACGTTCTGCAACCGATTCAATTGTATCTCCTTCTTGTACGAAGTACATTCTTAACTTCGTAAATTCTTCTTCTGGTTCTTTCGTAAATAATTTCGTTAAATAAAGTGCATTTTCATCTCGCTGTGAATATGCTTCTTCCTCTGGCTCTTCCTGCTTTTTCGCTTTTTCTTTCTTGAAATTTTTCCGCCCGAACAATTCAAATTGTGGTGTCTTTTCTTGCTCCTCTTCACGCTCCACAAGTTCATSTTCTTCTAATTCCTCTTCTTCTATTTCTTGCTCTTTTCTTTCTTCTAACTGAAACGGYTCAAATGCATAATCTTCCCATCCATCTGATTCTTTATAGRCTGGTACCTCTTCGTGCRGCRCAGGTCTACTTTCATCTTCTTCAGCTGAATCAGCTTCCAACTCGGCATACACCGTCTCTTCCTCTTCATCCTCGGTTCTTTCTTCGTCACATAAACCTGTAATAGATATATCCGCTAATAGTTGTAAGCAACCATTTTCCTTTAATTCATAATCAAATTCCTCGATTGATACATATAATTCTTCAATTACTTTCACTCGATTTCTTGGAATTGATATTTCGAGCGGAAAGGAATGGACAAGCTCATTAACCCCGTCTGCCCTTGTTTCTACATAATCAATTGCCTTTGCTGGTGATAGCTCTCTTAATGAATAAGCTGAATCATCTTGCCTTGCAACGTACTCTCCCGTTAAATCTAATTGCCCCCTCACGATAACTTCATGATCGAGCTCCTCTATCTCAACGTCTGGATCTAACGAAATTGACAAAAGTTCTTCGACTTCCTGTCCCTTCTGGAACCAAACAGATTCTTTTAATGAAAATCGTAATGAATGATCTGTTGCCACTTCTTTTCCCCCTCCCAAACTATATGTCATTACAGATTTATGTTCCCTAAGGCTACTTTATGAATAAAAAAAATCGCTCCCCTAATGGAAAGCGATTTTCTCTAAGAAATTATGCTTTTAATTTTGACATTGCAATTTCGGCCGCCTCAATTGTCGCCTCAATATCTGCATCACTATGTGCTGTCGATAAGAATAAACCTTCAAATTGAGAAGGTGGTAAAAATACACCTTGTTCTACCATTTCACGATAGTAAGCTGCAAAGAATTCTAAGTTTGAAGATTTTGCTGCATCATAATTAATAACTTGCTCATCTGTAAAGAAAATACCAATCATAGAACCTGCACGATTAATGTGATGCGGGATATTATGCTTTTCAGCTGCCTTACGTAGTCCAGCCTCTAACATTTCTGCTTTACGCTCAAATTCCACATATGATTCTGGCGTTAACTGCACTAACGTTTCATAACCTGCTGTCATTGCAAGTGGATTACCCGATAATGTTCCAGCTTGGTAAATCGGTCCGCTTGGTGCAACTTGACGCATAATCTCTGCCTTCCCACCGTATGCTCCTACCGGCAAGCCACCACCGATTACTTTACCTAAACAAGTTAAGTCAGGAGTTACACCGTAGTAACCTTGTCCACAATTATAAGCAACACGGAAACCTGTCATTACTTCATCAAAAATAAGTAGTGCACCGTTTTGCTCTGTCACTTCACGAAGTCCTTCTAAAAACCCTGGTTGCGGGGGAACAACACCCATATTCCCTGCCACTGGTTCTACAATTATACAAGCGATGTCATCACCGAATTGTTCGAAAGCATATTTTACACTTTCTAAATCGTTATACGCTACGGTAATCGTATTTTTCGCTACACCTTCTGGTACACCAGGGCTATCTGGTAAACCTAGCGTTGCTACACCCGAACCTGCTTTAATCAATAAAGAATCACCATGACCGTGATAACAACCAATGAATTTCAAAATTTTGTTACGTCCAGTGTAACCACGAGCTAAACGTAGTGCACTCATTGTCGCCTCTGTTCCAGAGTTAACCATACGCACAATCTCAATTGATGGTACACGCTCRATAACAAGCTGCGCTAATTTATTTTCAATTTCTGTTGGTGCACCAAAGCTTGTTCCTTTTTCAGCAACAGCYTTTAAAGCCTCAACAACACGATCATTCGCATGACCATGAATTAAAGGTCCCCACGATAATACGTAATCGATGTATTCATTCCCATCGATATCATATACTTTAGAGCCTTTTCCGTGCTCCATAAACAGCGGATTCATACCAACAGACTTAAAAGCACGAACAGGGCTGTTTACGCCTCCAGGCATTAAATTTTGAGCCTCTTCAAACGCCGCAATCGACTTATCAAATTTTTTCATTATTTAGCGCCTCCTTCTTGTAACCATCTTGCTGCATCTTTTGCATGATACGTAATAATCAAGTCTGCTCCTGCGCGTTTCATGCTAATTAATTTCTCAAGTACAACTTCTTTCTCATTAATCCAACCATTTTGTGCTGCTGCTTTAATCATCGAATATTCACCACTTACGTTATAAGCAACGACTGGTAAGTTAAAGTTATTTTTCACATCACGAACGATATCTAGATAAGAAAGAGCTGGCTTTACAATTAAGAAGTCTGCCCCTTCCATTACATCTGATTCTGCTTCACGGAATGCTTCCATACGGTTCGCTGGGTCCATTTGATATGTTTTACGGTCACCAAACTGCGGTGCACCATGTGCTGCATCACGGAACGGTCCGTAAAATGCTGATGAATATTTCACAGCGTACGACATAACTGGTACGTGCGCGAAACCATTTTCATCTAATGCATGGCGAATTGCTGTTACGAATCCGTCCATCATGTTAGATGGTGCAATAATGTCTGCCCCTGCTTTCGCTTGACTTACAGCTGTTTTTGCAAGAGCTGCAAGAGACTCATCATTTAAAATAACGCCATCTTCAATAACACCGCAATGACCATGGCTTGTAAATTGACATAAACATGTATCTGCAACTACTACTAGCTCTGGGAACTCATCTTTAATTTGCTTAATTGCACGCTGTACAATTCCATGCTCACAATATGCCGATGATCCAACTTCGTCCTTTTCAGCAGGTAAACCAAATACAATAACAGAACGAATACCTAAATCAACGACCTCTTGCATTTCAGCTTGCAATAAATCTAAAGACATTTGATATACGCCCGGCATAGAAGGAACTTCATTACGAGTATTTTCTCCTTCTAATACAAAAATAGGGTAAATAAAATCTTCTGTATGTAAAAATGTTTCACGTACAAGCGCACGCATGCCCCCGCTTTGTCTTAAACGACGATGACGATTAAATTGTAAAGAATTCATAGATTTCTATCCCCATTCTTTTATTTTATAGATTCACAAATGCATTGCAGTAATGCTTCTACAGTGTACTCTTTTGGCACAATAACATGTGGAAAATAGAGGTTCGCCTCTTTTTCCGTAATAGGCCCTATACAAGCAATTGTACATTTTTTCGTCCATTCTCTCCAGTTTGTACCCTCAAGTAAACGAA
This sequence comes from Bacillus sp. 05T31, assembly GCF_056396725.1. Taxonomy (NCBI): domain Bacteria; kingdom Bacillati; phylum Bacillota; class Bacilli; order Caryophanales; family Bacillaceae; genus Bacillus; species Bacillus sp. 05T31. The sequence continues at coordinate 5,921 of NZ_JBFTMA010000066.1, read as the reverse complement.
CAAAACTATCAACAGTTGAAGGGCTCGTAAATGTAATAATGTCTACTTTCCCTAATTTCAATGCTGTTACAAGTTCTTGTTTTTTCTCTACATTCACCTTCGTACCATATACAATTAACTCATCTAGAAACACACCAAACTCCCTAAGTTTAACCGGGATTACATCTCTTGCTAAATTCCCTTTCGGAAATAAAATACGCTCGTTTCCACTTAATTCTTTTAGAAACTCTTCGGCAAATGTTTCTGCAACAAATGCAGTGGGAACAAAATCTACTTGATAACCTCGCTTTTCTAACTCTAACTTTGTTTTCACGCCTACTGCAGCAATTTTAATCGGTCCGGGGAGCTTCTTTCTCAAACTATCTAGAAAAAAAGCTACACCATTTTTACTCGTGAAAATAACCCAGTCATACGAATGTAGCTGCCCTGCTATATGTTGAATTTGCCTATGAGACGTACCTTCCATACGCAAAAGCGGAATTTCCAATGGAATTCCGCTCCTTTCTTTCACTGCTACACTCATTTGTTTCGCTTGGTGCTGGGCACGTGTAATCAATACTGTTTTGCCAGCGAGAGCGTTCATATTTATTGTTGCTCCTTATTTGCAGCAAGGATGAGCTCTTTTGCTCCTTGTTTAATTAAACGGTCCGCAGCCTCTAATCCAACTTGCTTCGGATCATTACCTACTACTATCTCTTTCAATAAAACAGAACCGTCCATAGAACCGACAAGCGCTGTTAATTCGATTGCATCATTTTCTTTAAGAGTTGCATATCCAGCGATTGGAACTTGGCATCCACCTTCAAGTTTATGAAGAAATACTCGTTCAGCAGCCACTGTTCTTTCTGTTACTGCATCATTAATATGCGCTAACAACTGAAGTAAATCCGTATCATCCTCACGACATTCAATCGCTAATGCACCTTGTCCTACGGCTGGTACACATAACGTTTCATCTAAATGTTCTGTAATAACTTCTCCGTCCCAGCCCATTCTCTGTAATCCAGCTGTCGCTAAAATAATTGCATCGTAATCTTCATCTTTTAACTTACGTAAGCGTGTATCGATATTCCCGCGAATCCATTTCACTTGTAAATCTGGTCTCGCAGCTAGTAGTTGTGCACTACGTCTTAAACTACTCGTTCCTAAGATCGCGCCTTCTGCTAAGTCTTTAAACGATTCTCCGTTTTTAGAAATAAAAGCATCACGAGGGTCAACGCGCTTTGGCGTACAACCAATCGTTAATCCATCTGGAAGTACAGCTGGCATATCTTTCATACTATGTACAGCCATATCAATTTCTTTCGTAAGTAACGCATGTTCAATTTCCTTTACAAATAAACCTTTTCCGCCTACTTTTGAAAGAGTAACATCTAAAATAACATCACCTTTTGTGACGATTTCTTTCACTTCAAATTCATATGGTAAACCAAGCGCTTTTAATTGATCAATAAACCAATTAGTTTGTGTTAATGCTAGTTTACTCTTTCGTGAACCTACAATAATTTTGCGCATAATTCTCTCTCCTCATTATAAATACCAAAAGTGGAAATTAGATAAACTGCTTAATAGAAAAATGTTAACTAGCATTACGAGAAATGCCCCGATATTCCACTGCACAATTTTCTTACCTTGCAACACATCTGCTGCTCGTAAATATAAGCCCACGCAATATACAAATAGAACGACAAAAGACCCAATTACTTTCGTATCATACCAATGGAAATTATCCAATTTTGTATATCCCCATATGCATCCTAATATAATTGCTAATAAGAAAAACGGAACAGAAAATAAATTTAATCCGTAAGACATAGATTCAAGCTTCGGCAAATTTCCTAATCTTCTTAATCTCGCATTCCACTTTTTCTTTTTTAATAGTCGGTATTGCAATAAATACATAATAGAAAAAATAAACGATACAGTAAACGTTGCATAAGAAATAATCGCCATACCGACATGCACGTATACAAGTTCTGAAACTAATTGCTCTGCAAGTACTGGCGACATCTTCCCGAGCGGTGTGAAAATAGAAAAAGCGCTTACGCCAAATGCTACAACATTTGTAAAAAAGACTAAAAAGTCAATACGCATAAATCGATTAATGACTAATGACATCGTAATCAATAACCAAACATAAAAATAAATCCCTGATAATAAAGTTAAAATAGGATTCGTTTCTGAATCTGTAGCCCTAAGCAACATAAAGATAGACTGCAGAACCCATACAATCGAAAGTAACCAAAAAGCAAAGCGGTTCGCCTTTCGGTTACTTTGGAAATAATCTATAAAATATAAACTAATGCTACAAGCATATAAAATAATTGCAATATGATAAATAATACTGTTATTTAAAAAACTCATCCGATCATCCTTCCAAGTTATAAAGATGGAACGGATGGTGTCCACGCTCTTTTATGTTCTACTTCTTCCGTATTTCCCGCTTCTTCCACTTCTAAATCAAAAATCTTCGCAAATAAAGCTAATTTTTCGCCAGCTCCCTCTTCAACAGCTAATTCTTTAGCTACTAAAATTGGGTCTTTTAACAATTGGTTAATAATACTTTTCGTATGTTTACTAATTACTTTTTTCTCACGATCACTAAGGTTTGGTATTTTTCGCTCAAGGCTTTCCATCGTATCACTTTGAATTGCTAGCGCTTTATCACGAAGAGCTGATATTAACGGTACAACACCTAGCGTACTTAACCACGTTTTAAATAAAACCATTTCTTCTTCAATCATAAATTGAATTTTCTCTGCTTCTTTTAAACGTTCAGCACGGTTTGCTTCAACTACACCTTGCAGATCGTCGATATCATATAAGAAAGATCCTTCTAATTCATCAATCGCCGGATCAATATCACGTGGTACTGCAATATCAACCATAAATAACGGACGACCAGAGCGCATTCTCTCTACTTTTGTCATCATTTCTTTCGTAATGACATATTCTGATGCACCTGTTGAACTAATTAAAATATCCGCTTCTAATAATGCACATTGCAATTCACTTAAAGGCTTTGCATGTCCCATATATTTCTCAGCCATCACTTCCGCTTTCGTAAGCGTCCTATTCATAACCGTTACTTTACGAGCTCCACTTCCGTATAAGTTTTGCAGTGCAAGTTCACCCATCTTACCCGCACCAAGAATAAGTACATGACAATCTGTTAAATCGCCAAATATTTTCTTTCCGAGCTCAACAGCAGCATAACTAACAGACATCGCACTTTCACCAATCGTTGTTTCTGAGTGCGCACGTTTTGCTAACGTAACCACTTGCTTAAACAACTCATTAAAAATTGTACCTGTCGCTTTTACTTGTTGTGCTTCTAAAAAGCTATCTTTTATTTGACCTAAAATTTGCGTCTCTCCAACAACCATAGAATCYAAACCGCACGTTACGCGGAATAAATGATCTATTGCGCCATCTTGTTCAAAAATAGACAAGTATGGTGCGACTTCTTCTATTTCAAGCTGAAACCAATCAGCTAAAAACTTCTTAATGTAATACCGTCCCGTGTGTAATTGATCGACAACAGCGTAAATCTCAGTGCGATTACAAGTTGATACAATGACATTTTCTAGCACGCTCTTTTGGTTTTGTAATATAGTCATTGCTTGCTCTAGCTCTGCTGCCTGAAATGTGAGTTTCTCACGAAATTCTACAGGGGCTGTTCGATAATTTACACTAACAACAAGAATATGCACGCAGCATGTCCCCCTTCACCCGTTTTATCACTTTATCTACTATCATAATACAACTTTCCTCTTATGAATCTGACAATCGTGTGAACAACTGATTATTTTTTATTTATTCTCCATATGTAATAAAGGAGCTTCAGTAAGATTAATAAAGAACTTTCTACTTTATAATAATTATAAAATAATAACTCTATTTGTACGTTACCAAAAAAAGTCCTCATAATCAAGTGATGGAAACTATTCCATATTAATTRTAACATCATCTTTTCTATCTTCTTTCATCATGAAGGAAAATATGTATGATTGTTCCAAAATATAGTACTCACTTTCTCGATGCAATGCATTTGACATTGTATTTCTTTTTCGATATATTGGTTTTACAAAATTAAATTGTGCACAATTTAAAAATACAAGGAGTTGCCTATGAAAGAAAATCCTTTGCATCTAGATAACCAACTTTGTTTTTCTATTTACGCTTGTTCTAGAGAGGTTACCCGTTTTTACCGCCCCTATTTAGAAGAAATGGGCATTACGTATCCCCAGTACATTACTTTACTTGTACTCTGGGAACAAGACGGACTAACAGTAAAAGAAATTGGAGAACGTCTATTTTTAGATTCTGGTACTTTAACACCTATGTTAAAACGTATGGAATCATTAAAACTTGTACAACGTGTTCGTTCAAAAGAAGACGAGCGAAAAGTTTGTATTGAATTAACAAAACAAGGTAAAGATTTAAAAGAAATAGCTTGTTCATTACCAACAACGATGGCTACAAATTTAGGAATTACAGAGCAAGAATATCATTCTTTATTAATCCAATTAAACACATTAATTGAAACAATGAAAAAAATTAATGACAGAAAAGGGGAATAAACATGGATAAATTATATACTGCTTCAGTAACAGCAACAGGTGGAAGAAACGGTAAGGTAGTTTCAGATGATGGCATATTAAATCTTGATGTAAAAATGCCAAAAGCACTAGGTGGCGCAGGCGGAGAAGCAACAAATCCAGAACAATTATTTGCAGCTGGTTATGCAGCTTGCTTTGATAGTGCATTACAACTTGTAATTCGTACAAAACGTATGAAGGTGGAAAGTACAGAAGTGACTGCACACGTTTCTATCGGTAAAGATACAGATGGTGGTTTCGGACTATCTGCTGTACTTGACGTACATGTTGCTGGTGTTTCTCATGCCGAAGCACAAGAACTTGTAGAAGCCGCTCACGGTGTATGTCCTTACTCTAAAGCAACAAGAGGAAATATTGAAGTTACATTAAACGTACGCTAAAAGTTTAGTAAATAAAAAAAAACGCGCGACATTCGTCACGCGTTTTTTGTTTTTGTCATTTTATGAATTGCTTTCCATGCTTCTTCTTTTCCAAGTCCTGTTTCAGAAGAGAATAGAACGATTTCATCGCCAATTTCAACAGCAAGCGTTTCTTTTACAACTTTTAAATGCTTTTGCCATTTCCCTTTCGGAATTTTATCGGCTTTCGTTGCAATAATAATTGTTGGGATTTCATAATGCTTTAAGAAATCATACATCATAATGTCATCTTTTGTTGGTTGGTGACGTAAATCAACTACTAATACAGCTGCGTCTAATTGCGTACGTGTTGTAAAGTAAGTTTCAATCATTCTGCCCCATGCCGCGCGCTCTGTTTTAGATACTTTCGCATATCCATAACCTGGAACGTCAACAAAATGCATCATTTCATTGATTAAGAAAAAGTTCAGCGTTTGCGTTTTTCCTGGTTTAGAAGAAATACGTACTAACTTTTTACGATTTAAAATTTTATTAATAAAGGAAGACTTCCCGACATTAGAACGACCTGCTAAGGCAATTTCTGGTAAATCACTGTCTGGATATTGTTCCGGTTTAACGGCACTAATTACAATATCTGCTTTTGTTACTTTCATTGTTTCACTCCTACTAATGCGTGCTCCAATACTTCGTCTAAATGAGATGCAAGCACAAACGTAAGGTTTTCTTTTACGCTCTCTGGAATATCATCTAAATCTTTCTCATTTTCCGCCGGTAAAATAATTTTTGTTAATCCCGCGCGGTGAGCACTTAATGTTTTTTCTTTCAAACCACCAATCGGTAATACACGACCACGAAGTGTAATTTCACCTGTCATACCAACTTCTTTACTTACAGGAATACCCGTTAGTGCAGAAATAAGTGCCGTTGCCATCGTAATACC
>NZ_JBFTMA010000065.1:0-11564 GCF_056396725.1 Bacillus sp. 05T31 | reverse complement strand
GAACATCATTGCCCAGTGAACACGCTTTTTCCCAAAACGTCCAATTAATGTGTTTGCAATTCGTTCAGCACCGCCAGACTCAGCCATCATTTTTCCAAGCATTGTTCCTAAAGCTAAAACAATCGCTAAAAACCCTAACGTATTACCGAGACCTAATTTAATAGAATCGATAATCCCCGGATGTTGTGGTGAAGTTCCAATTAAGGGCATCCCCATTGCTAGCCCAACTCCGATTGCTGTTAAAATTAACGCGACAAATGGATGCCATTTTACTACCGTAATTAGTAAAAGTAATATAACAACAGCCGCTAGTACGATTCCAACTACCATTTCTCCCAATCCCCCTATTGTTTACGTTGGAAAGCAGCTATACAATCAAATTCTTCTTTCAAACGATTGTAAAGTCGTTCATACATATAAAACATCTCTAAATATAAAGCCGTATTTTCTTTATTCGGTACATGGTGATGGACAATATCAATCCAATCCTTCACCTCTTCAAGCGAATCAATTTTCCCAATTGCATACAAAGCAAGTGCCGCTGCCCCAAGCGCAGATGCTTCATGACTTTCTGGAACAAGTAATTCTTTCCCCATCATGTCAGATAACATTTGTCTCCAAAATGCAGATTTCGCAAAGCCTCCTGAAACACGTATTTCAGTAAGTGGCCCTGTACAATCTCGAATGGCAAGTGCTACTGAATACACACTCATACAAACACCTTCCATAACTGCTCGTATAAAATGTTCTCGTTTATGCTGAAGGTTTATACCGAAGAATGTACCACGAGCATTTGCATTCCAGTAAGGTGCACGTTCCCCAGATAAAAACGGTAAAAATAGTAATCCATCTGCTCCAGCTGGTACACTTTCTGCATACTTAATTAATAAATCATAAGGATCAATTCCAAGCTTTCTTGCTACCTCTTGCTCTGGGCTACCAAATTCATCACGTAACCATCTAAGTAATATTCCACCGTTATTCGTTGGTCCGCCGATCACCCAGTGCTCATCTGTTAATGCGTAACAAAAAGTTCTTCCTTTTTCATCTGTATTAACACTCGATGAAATTGTTCGAACCGCACCACTTGTCCCGATCGTAATTGCAGCTGAGCCAGGTGATATTGCACCGACACCTACATTTGCAAGAACACCATCACTTGCACCAATAACAACCGGAGTATCCTCACTAATACCCATCTTTTGTGCTAATTCCGGCTTCATTCCCGATAAAATATATGTAGTTGGTACAGGTGTTGATAATTGTTCTGGTGACATATTTAACATAGTTAAAACATCTTCATCCCAGTTTAATGTTTTTAAATTAAATAGCCCTGTAGCAGATGCGATAGAATAATCAACTACATAGCGTGAAAATAATTGATAAATGACATACTCTTTAATGGAAATAAATTTATGAGCAGTTCTGAATAAATCCGTTTCTTCTTCTTTCATCCACAGTAATTTAGAAAGTGGTGACATCGGATGAATTGGTGTACCAGTTCTTCTATAAATGTCATGACCATTCATTTGTTGTAATAGTTTTTCTGATTGCTTTGTGCTTCTATTATCTGCCCAAATAATAGAGCGCGTTAACGGCGCACCGTTTTCATCTACAGCAATTAAGGCATGCATCGCTGTACTAATCCCGATAGAAGAAATATCTTCCGGTGACACATTACCCTTTCCGATGGCAACGCTTACAGTTTTATATACAGCAGCACAYATTACATCAGGATCTTGCTCAGCCCATCCGACGTTCGGTTGAATAATTGGATAATCAATTGCATGTGAAGCAACGACTTTTCCTTTTTCAGTGAATACAACCGTTTTCGTACTTGTGGTACCGATGTCAACCCCGATTACTCTCCCCCTTGTTTCCATGCGAACCTTCCCTTCGTTTCTAGCAAAATACGATCTAGTAAACCGTTTACATGAATTAGTATATAAAATATTTTTTCATAAATCAAGTTATGGAAAGAAAATTTTTTTCAAACCAAAATGTACCTCTCATCTTCTAAATCATTCTCTTTATCTTTTTTAAATAACCTTTTTAATTTATCAAACATTCTTTCCCCTCCACCTAAAGATAATAATATATAAGTTCTCGTTTTCTTAGCTTGATGGACATAGGGCGTGGCTCCCTACTATCACTTTTTTACCTTGTAAATATATGTTCCATACTATAAAATCTAATAGTTTTTATATTTTTCTGAAAAATCAAAACAAAACACGAACTTTATTGTATAATGTTGTAAAAAGATGTCGGAGGGATTTAATGTTATATAAAATATCTCAATTCACAATAAAACTTTCATCAATTCTTTTATCACTCTTACTATTATTAAATTTACCTTATTTATTTATCACTCAACAGGGATTCACTTTTCAACCAATTCATTTTTTTAATCAGATCGTTACTATGTTAAAACAGGTTTTCTCCCCTGAATCATTAGTAGTTATAGGATCAGACCCGAAATTTGGTCATTTCAAAAAGACACCATTATTTCCAACTGTTTTAGAACCTTACCTATATTCATTTACTGTATTATTTATAGCCTTTTTGCTTGCACTCTTTCTATCATCTAGTATGGCATTTTTTTATTTTTTAGCAAAAGATTATATAAAAAAATGGATAAACCGAATTGTGTTCATATTAGAAGCTGTCCCTGATATGATGATGATGATTTGTTTGCAAATATTTTTCATATGGGTACTTCAGAAATTCGGGGAATCTCCTGTCACCATTATTTCTTTTAATGAAAATCGAGCTTATTTACTCCCTATTTTATCTTTAGCAGTCTTACCTACATTACAAAGGGATATTTATTCGGTGTTATACATAAAAGAAGAACATGAAAAACATTACGTAGAGGTTGCATATGGAAAAGGACTTTCATCAAGTTATATACTATGCATTCATTTATTCAAAAATATATCTGTCCACTTCTTTCACCATTTAAAAACGATTTTTGTTTTCTTACTTTCTAACTTATTCATTTTAGAATTTGTTTTTAATATGGAAGGCATTATTCAATTTTTATTTAAGAAGGCGTTTATATCACCTCCAGCTGCATTTATCATACTTGTTATGATTATTTTACCGTTTTATGCCATTTTTCAAATAATCTCATTCATGATGAATAGATGGCAAAAGCAATTGAAAGGAGCAGCATTATGAAATCTATTTGGAAATCAAAACGATTTTTAATCGGCTTTACTTATCTATTCATACTTGTTTCAGCTAGTTTTATTTATAGTTGGTTCTTTAAAGATAACATCCCAAAACCTCCTCAGTTACTTTACAATGACAATAACGAATTACTTGGAAAGGCCCCCTTTTCGCCATCATTAATGCCGCCTTTTGGATCTGATCGTTTTGGAGAGTCTGTTTTCTTACAAATTGTAGAAGGAGCAAAATTCACCATTTTATTAGCCGTGGCAATTAGCTTCTTTCGAATTTTATTCGGAACATGTATAGGGATCCTCTTAAGTTTATATGCTCCAAAATTCAAGAGATTTTTCCAGTCATGCTCAGAAGTTTTTTATTATATCCCAACTCTATTTATCGCATTTATACTCATCACGCCCGTTAATATTGTAATCATATCAAATGCTGATAGATTAGATCCAAATATTTCATTTGCGTTTTATCAAGTACTCGTACTTATTTTCGTCGCTCTGCCTACACTTTCTTTATATATATCCTCAGAGGTTGATGAATTTATGAAACAAGATTACATTTTAAGTTCWCAATTRCTGGGAGCTAGCCGTTTTCATATTATCAAAAAACACTTACGAGTCTTATTACTTGATCGCTTATTTGTGTTATTTATGGAACATATCGTCCAAACACTCATACTCGTTATCCATTTAGCGTTGCTTGACATTGTAGTTGGCGGGATACAAATGCGAGAACTCTATGACGGAGTGCTCAAACCTGTTTCTCTTTCTAATGATTGGGCAGGTCTTATTGGATTAAATCGTTATGAAATGAATCTTTCATGGTGGATTATTTTTTATACTCTCGTTTCATTCTTTATTACGATTCTTTTTATTAAGCTTATGACAATGGGGATTCAAGATGCACTGAAAGCAAGAGATTCGCGAGTTGTAGCAATTCAAACCGTTCCAGATCATAAAAAATTTGTTGAAAATAAAGATTCTTTTTCGTTTGCAAATAAAGTGAACTTTTAATCATGTCTCATCAATCAAGTATTAATTGGCATTGATATTAGTAGAATATAAAAAAGATGATCCCTATTGAATACGAGGGATCATCTTTTTTATGCCGTCTAACTTTTTTACATATCCTTTGCTAGACTCATGCTTTTTATATTTAAAATGAATTATTTACAATCACAATTATGCTGTTTAAAATCGATTACCATACGTCCTTGAATTCTACCTTGTTCCATTTCTTCGAATACATTTTGTACTTTATCTAGAGAACACGTTTGAACAACTGGCACTACTTTTCCTTCTGCGCCGAACATAAATGCCTCCTCCAGATCCTTACGAGTACCAACTAGAGAACCAACTACTTCAATTCCGTCTAATACAAGTCGTGGAATGTTTAAATCCATAGTTTCTACTGGTAAACCTACCGCAACTACTTTACCGCAAGCACGTACTGCATCAACTGCTGAGTTGAAGGCTACTTTAGAAACTGCTGTTACTACAGCAGCATAAGCACCACCAAACTCCTCTTGAACAATTTTATCAGCAGGACCTTGAGAAATTGGATTGATAGTCATATCAGCACCAACTTCTTTTGCTAAGGCTAATTTGTCGTCATTGATATCTACTGCAATTACCTTTGCACCAAATACGTTTTTAGCATATTGGATAGCTAAGTTTCCTAATCCACCACAACCATAGATTACGATAGGTTGACCAGGTTTAATGTCTGATACTTTTATAGCTTTATATGTAGTTACGCCCGCACATGTGATTGATGATGCTTGAGCAGGATCTAATCCTTCTGGTACCTTCACCGCATAATCAGCTGTAACAATACATTGTTCAGCCATACCACCATCTACTGAATAACCAGCATTTTTCACTTCACGGCAGAATGTTTCWCTCCCCGTTACGCAATATTCACACCGTCCACAAGATTGGAACATCCATGCAATACTTACACGGTCACCTATCTTTAGTGAAGTAACATCATCAGCAATTTTAGTAACAATACCTACACCCTCATGACCAAGGATGCGGCCATCGGTGTTTCCAAAATCATGATTCGCAACGTGTAAATCAGTGTGGCAAACTCCACAATACTCTACATCTACTAGCGCTTCACCTGAGTGTAACGGACGTAATTCCTTTTCAATAACTTCAATATTTGCTTTGCTGTTTTTATTAACTACTACTGCTTTCATATGTGATCTCCCCTTTAGTGTTTTAGAGTTTTAATGAGTTTATCTCACAACTACTGTCCTCACTATTTTGGCTAATTATTGTACCAAATTTAAGTGTTCAATCATCATTACAGGTTCATCATAACATGGAATTTCATAAGCTTATTGTAAAATATTGAACAATATTTGAATTATTACCCAATACGTATTTTGATGTATCAAGCTACTTGTTAAATTTCATATGCAAAATATCGAGGTTTAAAAAATGAATGGTCTAAAAGATGAGAGATTATTATTATAGGTAATTGGCATACTTCTATAGACACTTAGAACAAGTAGATTTAGAGGGTATATCAACAGACTACTCGCCAATATAAAAAGCTCTTCATTTGAAGAGCCCTTTATATTCGCTTCATCGAAATAGTTTCACGTATACTTTGTAAATTTTGTAGTGTTTCCTCTTGTCGCTGCAATGACAATCCCACATACAAAGTATCTAATAAACTAAGCTGCGCTAATCGTGACGAACTTGCTTCTGTACGAAATTCTGTCTCACGCGTCGAAGTATATAATGTTATATGAGCAAGTTGGCTTAATGCCGATTTTTGATAGCTCGTAATCGCAATAATTTTGGCCCCTCTTGCTTTCGCTACTTCTAACGCTTCAAGTAAACCTTTATTACTGCCTGAATGAGAAATTGCAATGACCACCGCTTCTTTTGTCAACAAGCCAGCTCCCATAATTTGAAAATGTGAATCCGTATGAGCAATACAAGAAATACCCGTTCTCATAAACTTATGATAAGCATCCATCGCAATAATACCTGAACCACCATTTCCATAAAACTCAATTCGTTTCGCTTCATTCAGCGCACTTACTGCCTGTTCCAACGCGTTRTCRTTTAACAAATGTAATGTATCTTGCAGTCCTGTAATATGTGAATGAAAAACTTTTTTAGCAACAGTGACAATATTATCTTCTACCGATACTTCCTCATGAATATTTTGCATCGGGGTATGTACAATCTCACGAGCTAATGTAATTTTCAAGTCTTGGAACCCTTGAAAACCTAAGTGTTTGCATAAGCGGAATATCGTTGCTTCGGAACTATTCGTAACTTCCGCTAATTCCGTAATCGATTTATGTACAACATCTTGTGGATGTTTCAAAATATGTTCGGCAATACTTCGTAATTTCGGTGATAAACCATTTAACGAAGCCTGAATCTTTCCAATCCCACTTTTTGTACCAGGCATAGCGTATCTTCCCCTTCCATAGTAGCTTTATCCCGTATTAACGGGCAGTAAGACTCCCACCTCAAAATTCGATGAATGCAAGGGAGTTAGGTGGGAGATCAACTGCCCGTAAAAACCCGATTGGTTCAACTAATAATCAGTGGGGATGGCCCCCCACTGATTAAAGTTTCACTTTATTGTACCTAATTATTGAAAGAAGAAAAACCTTTATTCGGCATCTCTATACATTTTAATTTCTCATATGTATTCTTCCGTAGCATATGACACAATTATTCATACTTATTTCTAGTTTTCCCCATGCTTTACTGCGTATAAGGCAGCTTGTGTACGATCATCTACTTCCAATTTAGCCAATACGTTAGAAACGTGTGTTTTCACAGTTTGTTCTGTAATATGAAGTTCTGCTGCAATCTCCTTATTGCTTCTTCCTTTCGCAATTTCACGAAGTACTTCTTGCTCCCTTTTTGTTAACATAGAAAAAGGATTCTCTTTTTCTTTCTTGACTGCTGATCGTCCTAATAGTGCTGGTGTTACTTTCGGGTGAAAATTTGCATTTCCTTGATATACCGCAACGATTGACGCAACGAGTTGATCTGGCTGCACTTCTTTTAATTGATAACCATCTGCCCCAGCTTCTAATGCTGGTAAAACGTAATCTTGTTCTGAAAAACTACTGAGCATAAGAATTTTTATTGTCTCATCGTATTGTTTTATACGTTTTGTCGCTTCAATACCATCCATTTTCGGCATTGATAAATCCATTAATACTACATCTGGCCTTTCTGCTTGGACGAATGTTAATGCTTCTTCACCATTTGCTGCTTCCCCAATAATTTCAAATTCTTCTCTCGTCTTCAAAAAGAATACGAGGCCCCTTCGAACGATATGATGATCTTCTACAAGTAATAATTTAATTTTCACTGACGTTCTCCCTCTCAAACCGGTAATTGAATTTCTATCTTTGTCCCCTTTTCCGGTTCTGCTTTTATTCGGAAAATTCCCCTCATTAATTCAATTCGTTCTTTCATGCTTTTCAAGCCAAGTGCTGACTCTCTTACTTGATCCTGTATAAATCCTATTCCGTTATCTTCTATGTAAAAATGCAACTTATTATTTTCTATCCTTAAATGAAYACATACTTTTTCACATGAGGCATGTTTTTTACAATTATGTAATGCCTCTTGGCTTATACGCCATAAAACTTCTTCTATTTCATCTTCAATTAAAACCATTCCATCAATTCGAACTTCCACTTGAATCCCTAACAGTTTTCCGTAATTTTGAATCGCTTCTGCTAAACCTTTCTCTAATCCTTCAGGCCTTAATTGCCAAATCAAAAGTGTCATCTCTTGTAATGCTTCCTGTGATAATTCTCCAATATAACTTAACATCTCTTGCAAGTCTCTATCCTTCGTCATATTTAGAGTCCCTTTCGCTGTTAGCATAATTGAAAATAACAATTGTTTAACAGAATCATGTAAATCACGAGCCAATCGATTTCTTTCAGCTACAACTACATATTTTCGTTCTTTCTCAACTAATTGAATACGTTGTATTGTCGTTCCAATTTGAAATGCAATCGCTTCTAATAACGCTAACTCCTCCTCTGAAAAATGTGTTTTATGAGGCGAGGCTACATTTAATAGACCAAATTTCTCTGATCCAGATCTTAGCGGGATTGTCGCATGATGTGTAACATCTTCTGTCTCGCCCCAATTACATTCAATCGCATCCTCTATTCGTTTACATTCAATAATATTTGTTGCTTTTTCCAATCTGCCATTCACAAAACGTTCTACACACCAACAATCGCCTTCACACATCGGCTTCTTTTCCTGCCACGTAAGAGCTGGGGGTAAGTTTTGGTCTACAAGCATACGATGCTTTCCACTTTCATCAATAAAGAATATCCACCCTGTTTGTAAATTCATAACTTGTAATAATGTATGTAACACTTTTCCTAACATTTCCTGTAAGTTTGTTGCTTCATTTAGTAACTCAGCAATTTCTTTTAATGCCTCTAAACGATGCATCTCTTTTTCATCTATGTTCATTCTCATCACCAACTACCATTATAACATTAAGAAATTTCAAAATACTACAAACAAAAAAGAACCGAATTCCTTCAGCTCTTTTTTCGGAGATATCCCATACAGTTCATTCAAATCTACTGATTTACAAATCTAAATTCTAAACCAAAACAGAAATTAGCTAGTTTTCATTAACTGTCTGATAAAGATTGTCCCACATGGATATTCTGTAAACTTTCAGTGTTAACGAACATATTCGCTGCTGGCATTTGCACTTGATTTTTATGAAAAATAGACATTAATTCAAATCTTACTTGTCTAGAAGTTTCAAAATAATCTTCCGGTTTAATCAAACCTGTAATACAAAATTCATATCCAACATATTTAAATGGTTCAACAGCTTCATCATCTACTCTATAAAGACCTTGATCCAATTTTTCATTACAAATAACACACACTTCTTCTAACAATTCCTTAACTCTTGTAGGATCTTCCTGATAACTTACCGTGATGCGTTCAATAACTCGCATCCATCCTTTATTAAAATTTTGTATCGTTCTAATCTCTCCGTGTGGTATGGTAAGGAGTTTTCCTGACCATTCACGAATTTGCATGAAACGAACACTAATTTCCTCAATGGTTCCTGAATTTGTTCCGTTAAAAGTAACAAAATCGCCAACACGRAACTCTTTGTCCGCTAATCTTGCRAAGCCTAATATKACATCTTTTAGCATCTGTTGTGCAGCAAAACCGATGACAACTCCCGCTATCCCTGCACCTGCAATAATACTTTTTATATCTACAAATTGACTAATTAAATATATGATAAGACTGATGATAATGATATACCTAAAAATAGATCGAATTACACTTTGAATTGTCTGCTCTACCTCTTCATCAAAAAAGCTTGATTTTCTAAAAAACCAATCAATAATGCGATTTATAACAAAAGAAATAATGATAAGAACTAAAGCAAATAGTAAAAACCTTAAAAGTAAAAATTCCCTTACATAATTAAAAAACTCTTCAGTATACGTTAGTAAACTCATCCATCCACTTCCTTACTAATAAAAATTTCATACAAAGCTACTATATTTTAAATACACATTTATCATCTCAACACTTGTTTTCGAAACATCTTTTATCCTGATCTTAAATCGTACTTTCTTAACTATGTATTTGTATTCATTGTTCATCTTCAACAATATAACCCTTTAATGAATCTTTCAACTTCAGATGTTCTTTTCTATTTACTATAACCCTTTTTAATCCTCTAAAGGGATATTACAATAGAATTTTTTATAAACGACTTTCTTTTAAGTCCGCAATACTCACCTCGTTACAAGGAATCTTTTCACATTACATCGAATATTTCATTTCATACTATTTTTACTCACGGAGGTTACAAACAATGGGATATATCGAAGAACTAAGAGAAGTTGTTGGATCAAGACCACTCAATCTAGCAGGAGTTGCTGTAGCTGTTTTTAATGAACAAGGACAAATATTACTCCAACAAAGACGAAATGGCATTTGGGGTGTTCCTGGAGGATTTGTGGAGCTTGGTGAATCCACAGAAGAAGCTGGAAGACGAGAAGTGCTTGAAGAAACAGGTATTGAAATTGGTACACTTCAGTTAGTAAGTGTATTTTCAGGTAAAGAATTTTTTGTACAATTACCRAAYGGAGATGAATTTTACCCTATAACAATCGCATACCTTTGTAATGATATTACAGGCGGCTCGTTAAAAGCAGACGGTGTTGAATCATTACATGTACAATTTTTTGATTTAAATGGGCTACCAGAAAAGATTAGCCCGTTCATTAAAAAGTTAATTCAACAGCAAGTCGTCTCTATTTAAATGTAAAAAAGAGACCTTTTGAAGGCCTCTTTTTTACTTCACTTCTGCATTTAAACAAGATTTAAAATGTCCAAGTGCATATTCATGCCCTTGCGCATTAAAAGATGCTACTGCTTTTTCATAAACSACAATTTGAAACCCTTTGTTATAAGCATCTACTGCTGTATGAAGGACGCAAATATCTGTACATACACCTACAAGATGCACTTCCTCTATTCCTCTTTCTCTTAGCTTCATTTCTAGATCCGTTCCTGCAAAAGCACTGTAACGTGTTTTGTCCATATAGTATATATTCTCTGCATTTTTATATTTCTCGCATACATCTTGTAATTCACCAAATAAGTCTCTTCCATTTGTACCTGCTATATTATGAGGTGGAAACAATTTCGCTTCTGGATGATATACATCATTGTCTTCATGTTTATCGATAGCAAATACTACGTAATCACCTTTTTCAATAAATTGTTTCGTTACACTTACAAGTTCCTTCTCAATTTCTTGACCTGGTTTCCCGCATGTTAAAGCACCTTTTTCAGCTACAAAATCATATGTATAATCAATATTTATAAGAGCTCTTTTCATAACTACAATCTCTCCTTCTTCTGTTTCACAGTAAACAATAGAAAATTTGTTATTACGACATCGTATGTACTATTCGACATTTCAAATGAAATCCCTACATTTCCAACTCAATACTTACCTTAATCCGAGTTTATCATAAAGCGAAACTTTAATCATAGGGGGTATTATCCTTCACCAATCGGGCTTTTACGGGCAAGTTGATCTCCCACCTAACTTCCTCGCATGTGCCGAATTTTCAAGTGGGGTTCTTATTGTCCGTTAAGGCTTGATAAAACCGATACACAATGACAAAACATACAGCTCCAATTAACAAGTCATGAATGTGATAATTGAGCGTAACTTCAACCGCCTCTTGTAAAGTAAACCAAATGACCGAAAACATTATAATAAATAAGAAAATACGAATAACTCGTTTCAAACTTTCAATTCCTTCCTCTTACATGATAGTAAAGAATAAGTTCTTTCTATTC
>NZ_JBFTMA010000064.1:0-40927 GCF_056396725.1 Bacillus sp. 05T31 | reverse complement strand
TTTTTCGATGTCAACTAAGTTTTTCAATTTTCTTTTTTGTCGTTTACTGCGTTTCCGCATCAGCGACGTTTATTAATATATCACGCAGTATATATAGGGTCAATACTTTTTCTGAAAAAATTTCACATCCCGTTAAAAAACTAAATTAACTATAGAAAAAAATTACTACTCCTCTTTTATAGACATGCTCCTTCCACCTAATCTCTTTCTGTATTGCATCTTAAAAGAAAACACTACTGTTCTTTAATAAGTGATAAATTTAATCATCACCTTCGTTTCCATAAAATATTCTAAATTKTRTGTTATATTATTWYTATAGGAGYGTGGTGRGAATGRGYATTAAATATTCGAACAAAATYAATAAAATYCGRACCTTTGCATTRAGTTTAGTATTTATCGGCCTCTTCATTGCATACTTAGGTGTCTTTTTTCGCGAAAACATCATTATTATGACAACCTTTATGATGGTTGGTTTTTTAGCTGTCATCGCTAGCACTGTTGTTTACTTTTGGATTGGTATGTTATCTACAAAAACGATACAAATTATTTGTCCAAGCTGCGATAAACCAACAAAAATGCTCGGTCGTGTCGACGCATGTATGCATTGCAATCAACCTTTAACACTTGATCGAAATCTAGAAGGAAAAGAATTTGATGAGAAATATAATAAGAAGAGTTATAAATCATAGGTATATGGAGCTTACAAAACTAAAGAAGTTTCATCTCATTAAAAAGGTGATTTCTTAACTAAGAAATCACCTCTTGTATTTGTTCTTATTAAATTTGATTCTTCACTTAGCATTTTAAATCCTCATGAGTCTAACACGATTCCCATATATAATAAAGAAAGAGGTCGACGTATAGCCGTCAGCCTCTTTCTTTATTATATATTACGCCTTATGACACTCTGGACAAACGCCATAAATTTCTAAGCGATGACTATTAATAACGAAGCCTGTCGTTTTTGCAGCTTCCTCTTCAAGCTGTTCCAAACCTCCATAAGGAAAATCAACAATCTTACCACATTTTTCGCAAATCACATGATAATGTTGACTTGTAACATAATCAAATCTACTTGAAGCATCCCCATAAGTTAATTCCTTTACAAGTCCAACTTCTTTAAACACACGTAAGTTATTATAGACAGTTGCAACACTCATATTTGGAAACTTACCTTCTAATGCTTTATAAATGTCATCCGCTGTTGGGTGCGTCATAGATTCCACAAGGTACTCTAAAATAGCATGACGCTGTGGAGTAATGCGTACACCCGTATTTTTCAGCATTTCTAGCGCTTCTTTTAATTCTTCTTTGACCACCGTCATGCACCCCGATTCTATACGGATTATTATTTTATAATTCTTATAAAGAGTGTACTCTTTTTCTTATAAATCGTCAATATTTCTACTATAAGTATGTGGTTTATTTTCGTATATAGCCTTATTCTTATGTATCTTCCCCCATTCCCTATACATTTACATAGAAAAAAGTGCGACATAATCGCACTTGGAATACTATCATCTGAGGAGGTATGCCCTACACTTTCACTTTATGTATCGCAAGAAAATATGTATAGACGCATGCCTTACATATGTATTTTTTCTCCTCATTAATATAGATTTATTTTATATAAGAAAGAACATCCTCAATATGCCCTTTCACTTTCACTTTACGCCACTCATTTACAAGCTCACCGTCTTTATTAATAAGGAATGTAGAACGCTCAATTCCCATGTACTCTTTTCCGAAGTTCTTTTTCAGCTTCCAAACATCGTACAATTCTGCTACTTTATGATCTTCRTCTACTAAAAGTACAAATGGAAGCTCATGCTTCTCRATGAATTTCATATGTCTATTTGCTGAATCTGGACTTACACCAAGTATAACCGTATCCTTCTCTTGAAATAATCCATATGCATCACGAAAATCACATGCTTCAGTTGTACATCCCGGAGTCATATCTTTCGGATAAAAATATAGGACTACATTTTTACCGCGAAAGTCAGCTAAGCGAATTTGTTCTCCGTTACTTCCTTCTAATGTAAATTCTGGTGCCATTTCTCCTACTGTAATCATTGTTATCACTCCTTCTCTTTTCTTTTACTATATCAAATGCGACCTTATTTTTCATTGTCTATTACAGATCTCATCACAAAGGCAAACGGTAATGTATATCCAATTAGCGCTTCTCCAATTGCAATCCATCTTCCAATTCCAATCGGAGCTATATCACCATATCCAACGGACAATAAAGTAACCGCGCTAAAATATAAACATATTTCAACGAGTTGAAAGGAATGAGCACTTAGCCTATCCCCATCTTCTTTYAAAACYGCAAAACCCATTTCCTCTAGCACAACATAACTTAATCCAAACGCGATCAGTACCGTTGTATAAATTAAAAACAACGTAGCTAAATTGTACAGCGAAAAGAAACGATTGGAATTTGAATATGAACTCCATAATAATTGGACACTTCTCAAAATAGCGATTGCTGCAATTAATAGAATAAATCCCCATAACATGTCCTCCACCTCATTTTATATGTATGAGGACTATAGCTGATTTATCCCTTAGAAACGAACAAGCTTCTATAATTAATTCCCTGCACCACGATATCGTTTAACCCCTTGATTCCAGAGGGTAATTGCAATCGTAAAACAGATAACACCAACGAATGGTGTTGCAAATGCATAGCTATTCCACTCTGTTTTTCTTAAAAAGTATGCTGCTGGATATACCCCAACAAAGGCAAACGGTAAAACAAACGTTAAAACAAAGCGAATAACACGGTTATAAATATCAACAGGGTAGCGTCCATAATTCCCTATGTTATACATAAGCGGCATAATGGAACTTTTCGCATCCGACCAAAAACCAAGACTTGCAAGCGTAACAAATATCCCGCCGTACACAAGTGCCCCTCCCCCTACCATAAGTAGGAATAAGAAGAAATCATACCAGTAAAAAGATAATTGCAGCTCCATTGCTGCATAACCCATCACAATAATCCCCGTAATAGCTCCAATTAAAGATTCAAGTTCCATTCTTTCTAATATAATTTGAAATAAGCTATGAATCGGTCTCGTTAATATACGGTCCATTTCTCCTTTAATAATGTAACGATCATTAAAGTCCCATATATTAAAGAAAGCTGAAAAAATGGCAAACGGTACTAAAAAGAAACCATAAATAAAGATTACTTCTTCTCGGCTCCACCCTTTTAGTGCTTGGGTATGTCCAAACACAACGAGAATGAAGATTAAATTAACAGCTTGTAGTGATAAATCTGAAAGTAATCCGACGATAAAATCGCCACGATACTCCAATTTTGTTTTTATATATTGACTTGCATATTGCAAAAATAATTTTATATATATCATCTCATCATCCCCCTTGTACGATTAGACGTTTTCTCGCCGTTTTCCACATCAGTACAATTGGAATAATAAGTATAATTGCCCAAATCACTTGAAATAATAAAGCTTCATATAACTTACTTCCTTGTATACCTTCAGAGAAAATCATACTTGGAATATAACTAATTGCTTGAAACGGTAAAAACACCATTGCTTTTTGGGCCCATAACGGATAAAAACTAATCGGTAATAATAAACCAGAAAATAAATCGATAACAACACGTTTCGCATACATAATTCCACTATTATTAAATAAGAAGAATGTAAGCATTCCTGTCATTAAATTTATTTGTGTATTAATGATAAAACTAAATATTAAAGATAAGAAGAAATATAACCACGTTTGAAAATTCGTTGTAATTTGTAATGAAAATAATAACGTAACAATAACCATGCCCGGAATCGAAAAGAAAGCAAAACGAAATATCCCTTCTCCAAGCCCTTGCATAACTTTCATACCTAAATAGTTGTACGGACGAATTAGCTCTACCGCCACACGTCCTTCTTGAATTTCCATCGCAATTTCTCTATCTATATTATTGAAATAAAAAGCGCGTGCCATCCATGCGATCGCAATATACGTAGTCATTTGTGAAATAGATAAACTTTCAATATTCTCTTTCCCGCTATAAATTGCTTGCCATAAAAAATAATACGCACCAATGTTAATCGTATAAATTAAAATCCCGCTGTAATAATTTGTACGATAAGCAAGCATCATTAAAAAGCGAATCCGAATCATTTCAATATACTTACCCATGCATAATACCTTCTTCATAAATGTTACGAATAATTTCCTCTGTAGACACTTCGTTAATTTTCAAATCTTTAATTTGAAAGGCTTGTACTACTTTAGAAATCAACATAGAAATGATAACTTCTTCATTCGGTATTTTTGCAACCCATGCGTTTTCTTCTTTCGCTTTTAACCAAACAACATGGCTATCTGGCATAACCATTGATAACTCCTGGTATGAAACTGGGGCAACAAACTGAAAATGTATTTCCTTCTCTACTCCCCACTGCGTACGAAGATTATCTAAAGATCCGTCATACATAATATTCCCTTCATCAAGCATGATGACGCGTTCACATAAAGCTTCAATATCAGTAATATCATGTGTTGTTAATAAAATTGTTGTTTTATAACGTTCATTCATCTCTTTTAAGAATTCTCGTATTTTCAATTTCACAAGAACATCTAGTCCAATTGTTGGCTCATCTAAAAATAATAACGGCGGATTATGAATTAACGCCGCTGCCAATTCACAACGCATTCTTTGACCAAGAGATAATTTCCGTACCGGTTTATCTAACAAAGGACCGATATCTAACGTTTCAATAACATGTTCCATATGTTCCTTATACTGAGCGTCTGATACACCGTACACTTTCTTCAATAAACGAAATGATTCTTGTACAGCAATATCCCACCAAAGCTGGGAACGCTGACCAAACACAACGCCGATTGTTCTTACAAATTCTTCTCTCTGTTTGTGTGGATTCATTCCATTCACTGTAATTTGTCCTGATGTCGGAGTCAAAATCCCTGTAAGCATTTTAATCGTCGTTGATTTACCAGCACCATTCTCACCAATATAACCAACCATTTCACCTTGCTTTACAGTAAAAGAAACATCATTTACTGCTGGTACTATTTTATAATTACGATTTAATAAATCGCGAAATGCACCCTTTAATCCCGGACGACTTGAATAAGCTGTAAACTCTTTACGTAACCCTTGTACCTCAATTACCGATTTCATAATCGGACCCCCTTCCTAAATGTCACAACGAATAGTTTACCCAACTGCTCCTTCTATCACAAACAATACGTCTTTTCAAAAAACATGTTAGAATAATACATAGATTTTTGTAAGGAGATGAATTGTAGTGAATTTCACAAAATCAGAAGCGTTACATAAAGAAGCTTTAGAACATATCGTTGGTGGTGTTAATAGTCCTTCCCGTTCTTTTAAAGCAGTTGGAGGCGGTTCTCCCGTTGCAATGGAACGYGGAAARGGTGCTTATTTCTGGGATGTAGATGGAAATAAATATATCGACTATTTAGCAGCGTACGGCCCTATTATTACTGGACATGCTCACCCACACGTGACAGAAGCAATTAAAACAGCGGCTGAAAACGGCGTACTATACGGTACTCCAACAGCATTAGAAGTAAAATTCGCAAAAATGTTAAAAGAAGCAATGCCCGCTTTAGATAAAGTCCGCTTCGTGAACTCTGGTACAGAATCCGTTATGACAACCATTCGTGTTGCTCGTGCTTACACTGGCCGCACAAAAATTATGAAATTCGCTGGTTGTTACCACGGTCATTCCGATTTAGTACTTGTAGCAGCTGGCTCTGGTCCTTCTACTCTTGGAATTCCTGATTCAGCAGGTGTGCCACAAAGTATCGCTCAAGAAGTTATTACTGTTCCATTTAATAATGTAGAAACTTTAAAAGAAGCGTTAGATAAATGGGGACATGAAGTAGCAGCTATCCTTGTAGAGCCAATCGTTGGAAACTTCGGTATTGTTGAGCCAAAACCTGGCTTCCTTGAAAAAGTTRATGAACTTGTTCACGAAGCTGGTGCACTAGTAATTTATGATGAAGTTATTACTGCTTTCCGCTTTATGTATGGCGGCGCTCAAGACTTACTTGGCGTAACCCCAGATTTAACAGCACTTGGTAAAGTTATCGGCGGTGGACTTCCAATTGGTGCTTACGGTGGTAAGAAAGAAATTATGGAACAAGTTGCACCGCTCGGCCCCGCATACCAAGCTGGTACAATGGCTGGGAACCCTGCTTCTATGGCATCAGGGATTGCCTGCCTAGAAGTACTTCAACAAGAAGGCGTATACGAGAAATTAGATGCACTTGGCGCAACAAATACAATTGAAGATTACGATGCAGCCAAAAATACAGATGGTGAAATGTTCGGTAGATTCTTCAAGCTGATGCTTCAAGAAGGTATTAATTTAGCACCTTCTAAATATGAAGCATGGTTCTTAACGACAGAACATACAAAAGAAGATATTGAATATACAATTGAAGCTGTTGGCAGAGCATTTTGTACCCTAGCGAACAATAAATAATCTCTTCATTACAAAAGGAAAAAAGAAAGCCCATCTTTCTTTTTTCCTTTTTTCTATTTCATAAATCCCTCATTAATAGTATAATTATTCATAATTATCTGTTTTATATTCTTTTATATCCTTACTATCCATGTATACAAGGCAGTTCACGCCTTAAATAGTAAGATTATTCAAAATTCATTTTCCAGAGGGGGGATTGACGGATGCTCAACAAAAAAAATAAATGGACACCGTCTTTATTTCGGAATTATAAAAATGCAGAACACGATGCGTGTGGAATCGTTTCCGTTATGGAAAAACGAAAAATTCCTACAAAAGAAAACATCGATCTTTGTATACAATCGCTAGTCAAAATGAATCATAGAGCTGGTTTCATTAATGGCGAAGGAGATGGTATCGGAATTCATATCGACATGCCAAAAGCACTTTGGAATGAAAAACTGAAAAGTAGCGGATATAATCCAACGATTGTGGATCATCCCCACTTTATCGTTGGACATTTTTTTCTAAACAAAAAAGAAAACATTGCTGAGTTAAAAGATTACATTCGTACGCAACTAAACAATGAAAGCTTTATAATTGTTCTCGAAAATGATGATGTAATAAACTCAGATGCACTCGGTCCTCTTGGTAAACAAGAAGAACCTTTATTTTGGCAAATTGCCCYTATCGCCGAAAGTGAAGTTAAAAATATTGAACAAACATTATTTTCTGTAACAATAAAAATCGAAGAAAATGAAGCAATTCATGTTGCCTCATTAAGTCATGAACATGTTGTATATAAAGTTCTCGGTGCTGGCGATACACTCGTTGCTTATTACAATGATTTACAACACCCACTTATCGCTTCAACTATGACACTAGGACATAATCGCTATTCTACTAATACGTTATCTAATTTTTTTCGTGTACAACCATTTAGCATTCTCGGACATAATGGCGAAATTAACACGATTGCAAAATTACGCGATCAAGCTGAAATGATTAATGTACCACTTACTGCCGGGGGCAGTGATTCCCAAGATTTAAACCGCACCTTAGAAACCCTTCTCGTTCAGTATAACTACAGTTTATTTGAAGCAATGGATATATTATTTCCACCAATTATTAATGAAATAAAACTTTACGAAACAAACTTACAAAACTTATACACTTATATACGTGAGGCTTGGGGGCATTTCGCACAAGGTCCAGCTGGTATTATTTCACGTTATAAAGATGAAGCTGTTTTCAGTGTCGATTCCCTTGGATTACGCCCAGTTTGGAAAGTAGAGACGGAGAGCTCCTATATTTTCTCTTCTGAACCTGGAGTTGTATCACCAACTGAATATGTAGCAGATCCGAAACCACTCGCTCCTGGAGAAAAAGTTGGATTAAAATGGAATCAACAAGATGAGCTCGTTCTCTACGAATACGACAATTATCAAATTGAAGTATATAACCGTTTTAAGAAACGAATCGATGTTACCAATTATCATGTAAACTTATCTATCCCTGAAACGAAAGAAACTGAGGGATTATGTGCTTCGGTTCAAGTTGAAACGAATCAATACGTCGCTTTTGGCTGGGATCGAGAACATATTCAGCTCCTTGAACAAATGGCGACAAAAGGCGTCGAACCAATTCGGTCACTTGGGCATGACTCACCACTTGCCGCACTTGATACAGATAGACGAAATATTGCTGATTTCATTAAGGAAAGTGTAGCCGTTGTTACAAATCCAGCAATCGATCGCGATCGAGAAGTTGAACACTTCTCCACACGTACTGTACTCGGAGAGCGTCCGGGTTTATTAGATAACTCTAAACAACCATTTGTAATCGAGATGCTTTCACCCATTATTTTAGAAGGGAATTTAGCTCAATCTATCGCGGCAGACTTACACACGATTACGTACGAACAACTTATACAGCTATTCATTACTCATAGTTCTGTCTCTACAATTTCTATTACGTTTAGTCCATCAGAAACTTTACAATGCGCATTAAATCGGATTAGTTCTGAAGCGATAGCGRCCGTTGAAAATGGTGCTTCCCTACTATTATTAGATGACGCCAAAGCTCATCAAAATGAACAATTATGGATTGATCCACATCTAGTTACTGCTAAAGTACATCAAGCATTAACTGAAAATAAATTACGCCGGAAATGCTCTCTCGTTATACGTTCCGGTGCCCTTCGCTCCTTACACGATATCGTCACGCTATACGGATTAGGGGCAGATGGTATTAATCCATATTTATTGTTCGCAACGGTAAATGATGAAACAAAAGTACCAATTACTAATTTGTATACCGCACTTAATAAAGGACTAGAGAAAGTAATTTCAACGATTGGAATTCATGAATTACGCGGTTACGGTCGCCTCTTCTCCTCTATTGGATTACATGAGGAAATCGCAAATATATTACAAATTACAAACTTCTGCGGTTCAAATAATTTAGCTTTTTCACTTGAATCACTTGCTGAAGATGCAAAAATTCGAGCTGAGGATTTTAACAATCCAAAAGTTAGAATGMGAAAATCATTTCATATATTCCCGCGGATTTGGAAAGCAATTGGTGATGTTGCAAAAGGAAACYCTTATGATGATTACCGCGAYAAGTTAAGCGAATTAGAAGAAAGTACTCCCATCGCAATTCGGCACCTTGTTCAAACAAAACAAGCACAGCATATAGTTCCGACTGAAGAAGTGTCCATCGGCATTCACAATCATGATTTACCATTTATTATTAGTTCCATGTCATTTGGTTCTCAAAATGAAATTGCCTTCCGTGCATATGCAGAAGCTGCTAATCAACTAAATATGATTAGTTTGAACGGTGAAGGCGGCGAAATTAAAGATATGATTGGTAAATACCCACATACACGCGGACAACAAGTTGCATCTGGCCGATTTGGAGTAAACGCTGAACTACTAAATTCATCAAATTTAATTGAAATAAAAATCGGCCAAGGAGCAAAGCCTGGTGAAGGTGGACATTTGCCTGGYTCAAAAGTGACTGCCAAAATTGCGGAAGCACGTAATGCTAYAATTGGTTCGGATTTAATTTCACCTTCTAACAACCATGATATTTATTCAATTGAAGACTTGGCTCAAATGATTACAGAAATTAAAACGGCTAATCATCTTGCTAAAGTAGCTGTAAAAGTTCCTGTCGTTCCTAACATCGGAACAATTGCTGTCGGTATCGCAAAAGCTGGCGCTGACTTTATTAACATTAGTGGATTTGATGGCGGAACAGGTGCTGCGCGTATTCACGCATTGCAACATGTTGGTCTTCCTGTAGAGATTGGTGTTAAGGCTGCTCACAATGCGTTACTAGAAGCAAATATGAGACATAAAGTAGAGATTTGGGCAGATGGCGGTATTCGAAGTGTAAATGACGCCTTAAAAATCATGCTCCTCGGAGCAAACCGGATCGGATTTGGCACATTATCAATGATTGCAATTGGCTGTACAACTTGCCGTGGTTGTCATCTTGATACGTGCCACGTCGGAATTGCAACACAAATTGAATCTGAAGCTCAAGCGAAAGAACATGGACTGCGCCGTTTCGTTCCACGTGAATTAGAAAGCGCAGTTACAGGGCTATTAAGCCTATTCACTACTTTCGGTACAGAATTGAAACGTTTAACAGGGCAGCTCGGTTACACAAACTTACAAGATATTATCGGACGATCGGATTTATTAGAACAAACTCGAGGCAAGGACTTATTAGACTTACGTAATTTAATACAAACGATAGAAGATTCATCTGTGAAAATAACGGCATCTGTACAAGAAAAACAATTTGAAACAACAAATTCTCTCCAGTCAAAAGAATTAGTAAGCGTCGGCGTAGAGCAACGCGTAATGGGCGGTCTAGAATCCTGTTATCGTATTCGTAGCAAATTATATGAAAACACTCATCTTGAACCACTTACATTAAAGTATACAAACGGATCTGTTCCTGGAAACGGATTAGGCGCGTACAATAGCGAGAACTTATTTATACACGTAAATGGTGGCGCGCAAGATGGAATTGGAAAAACTTCATTTGGCGGTGGCATTTATATAACGAAAGCAAAAGGAACAGATGGAACATATTATAACGGTTCTGTCGGAAAAGGATTTGGATACGGTGCTCAAAAAGGTGCATTATACGTGCAAGGTAACGCTGATGCTCGTGCTGGCATTCGCCTTTCTGGAGCAGATATGATAATTGGAGGCAGAATTACAAAACCACTCCGCGAAAAAGAACAAGGAAATATCGGAGTATATTCTAATATAAAAGGATTTGCTTTTGAATATATGACAAATGGTCGCGCTCTTGTTTTAGGAGATCCTGGTCCATGGATTTGTGCCGGCATGACTGGTGGTGTTGTTTATTTACATCATGAGCCAAACTTAGGTTTAACAGAACACGCTTTAAAAAGAAGAATTGCTAAAGGTGCAAATGTAACATTGCAGCCAATTAGTAAAAATGGTTTGCAAGATGTGAATGAATTATTATTAGACTACATTCGTGTATTAAATGAGCACGAACAATATGAAGAAGTCGCTTTGTTAACACCATTATTAGATGATATCCAGCTTCACTTCTATGAAATTATCCCGAAAAAAGAACAGGCGGATCCATCTATTTCAACTGAATGACATGTACAATATTTATTTTCATAAAAAATTGACGAAGCGAGCATCGCATAGTAATCTAGAATAACAATTTGAAACCTGCTGAAATTCAGCAGGTTTTTTTATTAAAGAATAGATGTTTAAAGAGAATTTKGAGAAATTATAAATTGATTGTAATTTATTTATTAAACTTTTTAACGTCACTAAAATATCACTTGCTAACATATTGTAATGAATGTATAGTATCATGTTGTACATTCATTATGACAAGAGAAAGGATATCAATAAGGGTATGAAACTTGGTGCTCGCATTTTAAAAACGGGTATTGCCATTACATTAGCTTTATTTGCTTGTATTTTACTTCAATTACCGAGTCCTGTATTTGCGGGAATCTCAGCTATCTTTGCTGTTCAACCGTCTGTATACCGCTCGTATTTAACTGCTCTTGAGCAAATTCAAGCAAACGTAATTGGTGCTGTATTCGCTATCGTATTTGCTACTGCTTTTGGACATAATCCTTTTATTATTGGATTAACGTGTATATTAGTAATTGCTCTTACTTTACAATTACGCTTAGAAAAAACAATATCACTCGCTTTAGTAACAGTTATCGCCATTATGGAGTATCAAGGCGAAGATTTCTTTAATTTTGCCTTACTTCGATTCGCGACGATTATGATTGGAATTATTGCGGCTTCGCTTGTAAATTTAGTATTTATGCCGCCAAAATATGAAACAAAACTTTACCATCGCATCGTTGATAATACAGAGGAAATTGTTAAATGGATTCGTATGAACAGTAGGCAAGCTTCTGATTTTACAACGCTAAAAACCGATATTGATCGCATGAAAGAAAAAATGATTAAACTAAATCATTACTATTTGCTGTATAAAGAAGAAAGAAGCTATACGAAAAAAATACAATTCGCGAAAATTCGTAAGCTCGTTTTATTCAGACAAATGTTAGCGACAACAAGCCGCGCTTTAAGCACGTTAAAATCATTACATCGCACCGAAAATGAACTGCGCTATATGCCAGAAGAGTTTCAGGAATCTATTCAAAACGAACTTGATTCATTAACGCATTATCACGAACAAGTGTTATTAAAATTTATTGGTAAAGCAAAGAAACAACAATCCGTTGAGATGCTTGATGAAGTTGAAACCGGTAAACAAGAATTGATTGATATCTTTATGGATTATCAAAATAAAGACGATGAGGAAGCATATAAAATATGGTTACACCTCTTCCCTCTTATTTCTTCAATTATTAACTACAGTGAGGAAGTAGAGCATTTAGATTTACTTGTGGATAGCTTCTACACATACCATAAACCAGAAAGCGAACTCCAAATCGAAGATAAAAAAGAAGACGAATAAAAAAAC
The DNA here is from genome assembly GCF_056396725.1 of Bacillus sp. 05T31. Taxonomy (NCBI): domain Bacteria; kingdom Bacillati; phylum Bacillota; class Bacilli; order Caryophanales; family Bacillaceae; genus Bacillus; species Bacillus sp. 05T31. The sequence goes on along the minus strand of NZ_JBFTMA010000064.1, from coordinate 28,406 downwards.
AGCTCCTTTTACGCTAAAGGAGCTGTTTCTGTTATATGCTGAAGTTGATATAGATTGTAATAAAAYCCCCTCTTTTTCATTAACTCTTCATGAGAACCCTTTTCTTTTATTTCACCATCTTCAACATAAATAATTGTATCAACATGCGTAATCGTCGCTAATCGATGTGCAATAATAATTGTTGTCCGATCTGCAGCTAACGTTTGCAGTGCCTCTTGAATATATCGTTCATTTTCTAAATCTAAAGCGGAAGTTGCTTCATCTAATATAAGTAAAGACGGATTCTTTAGAAAAACCCGTGCGATTGCTACACGCTGTCTTTGTCCACCAGATAATTTCACACCACGTTCCCCAACGACAGTATCATAGCCCTCTGGCAACTCTGTAATAAAATTATGAATTTGTGCAGCTTTGGCAGCTGAAATCACTTCCGCCTCTGTAGCTTTCGGATTACCATATAAAATATTAGCCCCGATTGTATCGCTAAATAATAAATTATCTTGTAGCACAATTCCAATATGACTACGTAAATTTCTCATATTATACTTTCTTACATCTATCCCGTCTATATAAACTGCACCTTCAGAAACATCGTAAAAACGCGGAATTAAACTAGCAAGAGATGACTTTCCTCCTCCACTTGCCCCTACAAGCGCAACCTTCTCTCCCGGGCGCATAGTTAATGACAGATTATGCAATATTTCTTTTTCATCCGCATTATAACGAAAAGAAACATTATCAAATATAACTTCCCCATCTAGCCTTTTCGTTTGCACCGCATTTGGCACATTAACAATATCGTATTTTTCATCCAACAATTCAAACACTCGATCCATCGCATCTACATAAATAGGTAAGATTAATAAAGCAACAAAGGTTAATTTTATATTCATAGAAAACATAACGATAATGGCAATAACAATTGTTGCAGTATCTAACCAGACATTCATAAGACCAGTAATTACAAAGTCCTTCGTTTGTTCTACATCATGGATTACACGTGAAATAAGCTCCCCTGTTTTTGTGTTCGAATAATAACGTAAGCTTAATTTTTGCAAGTGCCCAAAAATGTATTTTCGTAAATCGTATAGTATTGTATTGGCAATGCGCTGCGCGAAATATTGACGATAATATTCTATCGGCGGTCTTACTACTGCAAAAATAAAAAAAGCAATCCCAATTGCGGTTATTAATTGAGACGTTTTTTCTTGAAGCGATCCCGTGCCTTGAATAACATCATCAATAATATACTTTAATAACCATGGCATAATAAGCGGGATACCGAACTTCACAAGACCAATAATAATTGTAATAGCAATAAGCCATCGATATGGTTTAACAAATTGTAAATATCTTTTTATACCTTGCACATAATCCCCCCTCTAATAGGACAAACCTGCCGGGAAATTCCCTGCAGGTTTGTTTTAATTTCTGTACATTAAATATCTTTCGTACCACATATCTACGAAATCCGGTGCGAATGGACCTTTTCTTTGATGAATCCACTGTGTTAAATGTGCTACATTTCGTTTTAAAATTGTATCAATAACAGGTGGATACTGCATGATTTGACTATGCTTTTCATACTCATCTTCATCCAAAAGTGTATATGTCATATCTGGGTACACTTTAATGTCTAAGTCGTAATCAATATACTTTAATGCTTCAGAGTCATATGCAAAAGGAGAACTTAAATTACAATAATAATATACTCCTTCTTCTCTCAGCATTCCAATTACATTAAACCAATAATTAGCATGGAAGTAACAAATCGCAGGTTCGCGAGTAACCCATGTTCGACCATCTGATTCCGTAACTACTGTACGATCATTTGCTCCGATCACAAGGCTCTGCGTCCCTTTTAAAATTGTTGTCTCTTCCCACATTCTATGAATGGAGCCATTATGTTTATAACTATGTATTTGTACCTTTTCTCCTTCTTTGGGAAATCCCATATATGCTCCCTTCTTTCAACCGCAAATGCTTTTCTTAAGTTGTCTTAACTACCCCTTGAACTGCATTCACTTTTTTTCTATTATAACTTTTTTGTCAAAATTTTAAAACTAAAGCGATAGGACACTTGTTATCATGAGGAATATAATGAAGTTTGTATTATTGAATACCACATCACTAACCCTTTTAACGAAGGAACATTTCCTATGAATTAGCAATACGTATTTTAGAAGATTAAACGAAGATATAACAAAAAGAAAAGCCCCCTCACCTCTGTTTAAGAAAGGACTTTTCACCTAAAATCAACAACATATCTCACCCTTAATTTGAAATTATTTTTTCGGTTTCAAAAGATTGAATCACATTATTCGTTTGCTGCTCAAATTTTTCATGCAAAAGTTTTAATGCTATTTCTGTTCTGTATATTTCTTGACGGATAAAATGCAATTCTTTTTTATCGCACGTATCCCTTCCACTCATTTCAATTTGCTGATACTTCTCTAAATGTGATTGTAACTTTAAAAGCTCATCCATCGTTTCCAACTGCTCTCCTACCAACTTATCAAAATCGTTCATCACTTACCCCCTTTTTGATTCATTCGCCAGTTATAATTCCTATTACATATTTTCTAATCGTGAACTTCTTTCTCCTTTGACTATATTTGTTGACTTATTAGAAGTTATGTCGTTCCCTTTATTTTCATTACAGTGACACGCACACAAAGAAAACACTTCTCTCGAATTGGAGAAGTGTTTTTCTTTCATTACTCGTTTGAACTAGAAGATTGTGATTGTTTTGCAGCTGATTGTGCATTTTGTTTTTTCACTGCATGCACATCTGTTTCAGTTGCAAACTCTGTACCATAACTAGCATTTGCACTTTGAGCAGCAGAAGCTTGTGCTTTCTGTGCCTCTGATTGTGCGTTCGCTTGTTTTACTGCTTGTACATTCGTTTCAGTTGCAAACTCTGTACCATAGCTAGCATTTGTACTTTGAATGCTAGCACCAGAAGTTGCCTTATTATAACCTTGTTGTTTTTTACTCATCTTTCTCACCTCCACAATCAATAATGTAACCAATTCACTTAGAAGTTATCCCTAATTTTCTTTTAAAAATTCACGTATATATCTCTTATCACTCATTCAAACTACATATGATGGAGGTGGGAATATGTATACTGGACGTGATATGACTGAGCTAACTATGATTTCCAAAAATGAATGGAAAGAGGATGAATTAGCTTATTTTCATCATTCATTTCAGCAAATTATGCCTTATCTAAATGTAGAGGGACAAACGATTTATAAAGAAGTTGTGAAAGAAATCGAGTCACGGGGCGGATTATAAACGCGTGRATTTTCAACCTCAAAATACAAATTTATTTTCAATATAAAAAACGTGTTCCAAAGTTCTGGAACACGTTTTTATTATTTATCCCGCTATTTGCCGGGCAGTAAGACCCCACCTCAAAATGCAGCGAAAGCAAAGAAGTTAGGTTGGGGTCGGGCTGCCCATAAAAGCCCGATTGGTGAGGGCTAATAATCAGTGAGGGATGAAGAAAACCCCCACTGATTAAAGTTTCACTTTACTGCATTGTAATTTTCTCAACACACTTTTCGTAAATTGTACGATGTGATTTCGAGAAAGGTAACTGTTCAAACGCTTCTTTCGATACAAACTTTAATGTATCCGTTTCGACAATATTACCTGTTACTTTTCCGTAAAATATGAAGATATCCCAAGTACGATGTGTAAAAGTATGTTGTACATTCATCGCGTATTCATCAATAGAAACAGAGAGATCAAAGCTCTCCTTCATATAATCCGTAAGCTGTTGTTTTTGATTACGAATACCTTCACTTAGTTCAATATTCGGGAACTCCCACATATTAGCCAGTAATCMCGTACTTGGGCGTTTATTAATTACGTAACGGCCATCTTCAGTTTGAAGTACTCCCGCAACGAGCGGTACCATTGTAGGTGCTTTCGCTTTACTCTTCACTGGTAGTTCTTTTTGAACACCTTCAGCATACCCTCTGCAATGTTCACGTACAGGACAAAGTAAACAAGATGGATTTTTCGGTATACAAATTAATGCCCCTAATTCCATCAAACCTTGGTTAAAATAAGATGGATTTTCTATAGAAATAATTTCACGCACAATCTCTTCAAAAACTTTTCTCGTTTTCGGTTTTGCAATATCATCCCACACTGATAAAATACGAGATAATACGCGCATAACATTTCCATCAACCGCTGGCTCTGGTATGCCATATGCAATACTTAAAATGGCACCTTTTGTATATGGTCCCACTCCTTTTAATTTTTCAATTTTCTTTACATCGCTCGGTACTGTCCCGCCGTATACTTCTTTTACCTCTTTTACTGCAGCATGTAAATTTCGTGCTCTAGAATAATAACCTAAGCCTTCCCATGCTTTTAATACTTCTTCATCATCGGCAGTTGCTAGCGCTTCAAGCGTAGGAAACTTCCCCATAAAATTTGCGTAATATGGTTTTACAGCCTCTACCCTTGTTTGCTGTAACATAATTTCTGAAACCCAAACACGGTATGGATCTTTATTTTTTCGCCACGGTAAATCACGTTGTTCTTTTTCAAACCAACCAATTAAATCATTTTGAAACTGTTCTATGTTAAACTCATTTAATATTTCAAGTGTCAAACTTGATCCCCCTCATTTTTTTGCATATACGTACTATTATAAAGATTTTAGGAAAAAATTTAAGTAAGATGACATAGGAAATAGAAGGCAAAGGACTTGAGGTATCGAATAAAAAGAGTTACATTAATAAAAAACGGAGGTGGATTTCTATGGACACAGCCACTCACCTTGTTATGGGCGTTACTCTAGGCAGTTTGGCAACATTAGATCCAGCTATAGCACAAAGTGATATTGGGCCACAAGCAGTRATGCTTGCAACAATTGCCGGTTCCAATATTCCTGACATCGATACAGTTTTAAAATTGCGTAATAACGCTAAATATATAAGAAATCATCGCGGGATTACTCATTCCATCCCTGCAGTGATCCTTTGGTCACTCCTTATAAGTGGCATCTCTTTCGCCTTCTTTTCAGACGCTCCCTATCTGCATCTRCTACTTTGGTCATTTATTGCCGTCTTTCTTCATGTCTTTGTGGATATTTTCAATGCCTATGGTACACAGGCATTAAGGCCCTTCACAAAAAAATGGGTAGCGCTCGGCATAATTAATACGTTTGATACTGTCATTTTCTTTATCCATATACTTGCTATCGCCTGTATGCTTGTCGGAGCACATAAAGGCTATACTGCTTTAGCAGCGTATATATTAATGTTTGTTTACTATATCGGCCGCATTATGATGCATCGAAATATTAAAAGTGTAGTATACAAACGTTTCAAAAATGTAGAGAAAGTAATTATTTCTCCTTCTTACAAATTTTACCATTATCATTTAGCCGTCGTTACAACTGAACATTACTACGTAGCAAGATGGCACCGCGGTAACATCCTTGTATAYGAYAAATTYRATCGCGTACCGTTCCCGAATACCGCCATTATGCAAGCYGYTGTGCGAGATGAAAATATATCTGCTTTCTTATCTTTCTCGCCTGTATATCGCTGGGATATTTTCAATTATGATAACTATTATGAAGTTCGATTTATTGATTTGCGGTATCGAAGTAAAGATTATTATCCATTCGTCGCAATCGTTCAGCTCGATCAAAATTTAAATATTATTAGTTCATATACAGGATGGATTTTCAGCGAAGAGAAACTTCGAAAGAAACTGGAATTGCTTCCACATTAAAAAAAGCGACCTACGTCGCTTTTTTTAATGTTTCAAATGATCTTCTTGATTGATTAAATGACTATACTTCGGATTATTTGTACGCATTTCATGAAGGCGCCCTCCATGATTATTAACCCATGTTCGTACCACTTGTTCAGTCATTTCCTCACCTTGGTAACGACCTGATTTAGCATAAGTTGTTCGGAAGTCTTCCCACAGTAATTCAACCCATGCACGAGCTTGTGCGTAAGAAAGGTTGTCATTTTTATCTAATAATTCTTTCGTTAATGTTTCATAAATATCATTCATGTTCTATTCTCCTTTTACCTATTTATTCCCTTAATTTCTAAAGGATAGTTTCTTCTATTTTGCACATTCTATAAGTGATACTTCTTAAAGGGGTATCGACTGATAATGAGGGGGCGTTCTTAATGGGTAGACAAGCCGAATTTTGGTCTGAGTCAAAAAACAACAGCAAAATCGACGGTCAACCGAAAGCGAAATCACGCTTCGCTTCGAAACGACCTAACGGCACAATTAACACGCACCCACAAGAGCGTATGCGTGCTGCAAATCAGCAGGAAGAGTAGTACAAATTAAATTCCTACACGAGGTGATAAAGATGAGCTACCGTGACCATTTAGATCGTCGTTCTGAATTATTTAACCATACGTGGACTCGTCCAAAACATGCGAAGGCGCAAGTTAACGGACAGACGCAACAAATATGGAATTTATTTATATCTATCATATAAGCACGAGCCATAGCCATTTTTCTCATTAATACATCGAATTCATTTACAATTCCAAGTTGCTCAGCCTTTACTGCTTGCTCCTTCAAAACCCCAATTTCTTCCCTTAGCTCATGTGGTGTCATTTCACTGTAGCGTTTTGGCGTACCCATCTTATTTCCTCATCCCTCTTCACGTTTCATTTGTAAAAATATATCTATCTCATCAATAGAGAATCCTTTTCGATATAACGCTTGCTTCACCTTATTTTCGAATGTCCAACCATCATACTTCTTATATTTCTCATAATATTTATTCCCATGATAGTGTAACGCTTCTTCTTGCTGTTCGTCATCTTTTTCGTCTTTCAATTCTTCCAAGCAAATTTGAATCACATCTCTAGAATATCCTTTACGAACAAGCATTTCATCTAACTTTAGCTTCATTTGTAAAAATGAATGCTTTTGATAAGATTTTTTCTTCTTTTCTATAAGAAACAAAGCATTCTCCATTTGCTTCTCCTTTGGATACTCTTGTAAACTATGTGTAATGATTAAATCCTGAACACCTTTACTTAATAGCCCTCTCCTAATAACAGTTGGACCTTTTTGATTCACATTACTTTGCGTTCGCACGTATGAAATAGCGTACTCTTTATCATTAATATATCGATCATGTAATAATTTCGAAATGACTTCAGAGATGATGGCCTGTCCCACTTCTTTTTTTCGTAAGAAATCTTCTATTTCTTGTTTTGTTCTCATTTGATAGGATAAATAGGAAATCGCTTGTAAATATGCTTTTTGTACCTCTTCATTGTACAAAATATTCCCTAACGCTACTTCATCAATTTCTAAACCTTTTTGTAACCCATGTTTCATTAAGATTGATTGATTCACACTAAACCCGTACTCTTCACCTTGACCTTTATCAATATAAATATTAAATCGTTCTTTCGATCGTTTTTGCACTTCTATTTTTGTAATGACAGTCATACTCTCACCTCTCTATTATTTTAACATAGTCAAGGAACGTTTTTGCTTTTCAAGAATATATATAATGAGGAGGAAATAATTGTGAAAATCGCAATTTCTGGTGGCTCTGGCTTTATAGGCAAATCCCTTTCTAGTTTTTTTATTCAAAAGGGATTTACTGTTTACATTCTTACTCGAAAAAAAATTACTGAAACTTCACACACTAACCTTCAATACGTACAGTGGGCACCCGATTTACAGACCTTCCCTCTCTCCTCTATCGATGTAATTATTAATCTAGCTGGAGAATCTATTAATAGTAGATGGACAAAAAAACAAAAAGAATCAATTTTAAACAGTAGAATTCAAACAACAAAAGGACTCATTAAACAATTACAAACACTTGAAACAAAGCCACACACATTTATTAATGCAAGTGCCATTGGATACTATGGGACATCTGAAACCGAATCTTTTACAGAACAGCAAGAGACTCCAGGAGATGACTTTTTAGCAAACACAGTATATTTGTGGGAGCAAGAAGCATCTAAAGCCCGCTCCATTGGAATAAGAACTGTCTACACAAGATTTGGAGTCGTATTGGGCGCAGATGGAGGAGCTCTTCCAAAAATGCTACTTCCCTATCAATTATATATCGGCGGTACACTTGGATCTGGAAACCAATGGTTATCATGGATTCATATAGACGATGTCGTTCGCATGATTGATTTCATCATTCACAAAAAAGAAATTGACGGACCTTTTAATATTACAGCGCCAACGCCAATACGGATGAAAGAGTTCGGTGAAATTATTGCCACTATAACTAGGCGACCTCATTTGCTACCTGTTCCTTCATTTGTACTTCGCGCTTTACTCGGTGAGATGAGTATACTTGTATTAGAAGGGCAACATGTATTACCCAATAAAGCTATTAAACATGGATATCAATACACATTTCCAACAGTTAACCATGCATTACAAAATATCCTCTTGCATACAATGTAGTACTTTTAAAATACAGTTTTACGGGTAGTCTATCTCCTCCAAGACTTCTTACTTTTTAAACACCGGAGCATTACTACACGAAAAACCTTTCAGTTACTTTGTCTAAACCTATTCTACACATTACAAGGTGACGGAAATGAGGTCTCTATGAAAATATTGCTCAAACAAGCCATTGTATATCCTATTACATCCCAAAAGTTTCAAGGAGATGTACTCGTTATAGGAGAACGCATTGCCGCGGTCAAACCTCATATTGATACTACTCAGGATATGACCGTTATAGATGCACGAGCTCTTCATCTCTTGCCTGGATTTATTGATGTTCATACTCACCTTGGCCTCTACGATGAAGGTACTGGTTGGGCTGGTAATGATGCAAATGAAACATCCGAAGTTTCAACACCACATATCCGTTCTTTAGACGGGATTCATCCTTTTGATATTGCATTTCAAGACGCTGTACAAAATGGTGTTACGACTGTTCACGTGATGCCCGGAAGCCAAAACATTATCGGCGGTACTACTTGCGTAATAAAAACTGCTGGAACTTGTATTGATCATATGATTATTCAGGAACCTGCTGGTTTAAAAATTGCCTTTGGAGAAAACCCTAAAAAGTTCCATAGCAACGGCACAAAAGAATCAATAACACGTATGGGAATTATGGGGTTACTTCGTGAATCATTCTATGACGCACAACACTACGGGCATGAAGCTGATTTTCGAATGCTACCTATTTTAAAAGCACTTCGCCGAGAAATACCGGTACGTATCCACGCTCACCGCGCAGATGATATCACTTCAGCTTTACGCTTTGCGACAGAATTCAATCTTGATTTACGTATTGAACATTGTACAGAAGGACACTTTATTGTTGAAGAGCTTTCGAAACACAATTTAAAAGTTTCAGTTGGACCTACTCTTACGCGACGTTCGAAAATTGAATTAAAAAACAAAACGTGGGATACTTATCATATTTTATCGAAAAATGGAGTAGAAGTTTCTATTACAACCGACCACCCTTATACACCAATTCAATATTTAAATGTTTGCGCTGCCATTGCAGTAAGAGAAGGATTAGATGAGAAAACAGCGTTGGAAGGAATCACTATTTTCCCAGCTCGAAATTTACGTTTGGAGGATAGAATTGGAAGCATTGATGTTGGAAAAGATGCTGACCTCGTGTTATGGACACATCATCCTTTCCATTATTTAGCCAAGCCTGTACTCACTATGATTGACGGAAAAATAATTTACAAAAAAAATAAAAAAAACTAGTTTATTTTTTTGACTAGATACAGTATTATACGATTATAAACTGAATGAAACCATAATCAATTTGTGTCGTGATTATCATTTTCAAATTGATGAATGGGGAAGGCAAATGGTGCGCCACCAGCGTTAGAAACTGGTTCTAGTGGGTTCGATTCCCACCCCGAAATTTTTTAAAGATTGATATAAAAATTTCGAGGGTGGGTGCTTTTTCGTCATGCTACCCTCGTGTGAGGAGGAGTTAGTGTGTTGAAAAAACGCGACTTACACGACAGCCACGTTCTATACGAATTAATGGTGGATCCTGCTGTCTTCCCTTTTGTGCGTCAAAAGGCCTATTCTTATGAAGAATATTTATTTTTAACGAAACAAACAATCGAAGCCGAAGAGCGTGGAGAATTAATCTCACGCACAATTTTAGATGAATGGGGTAACCCCATCGGCACAATTACTTTATTTGATGTGCAAGAAAAAGCTGGATTCCTCGGAACTTGGCTTGGCAAACCATATCATGGTAAAGGATATAATAAATTGGCGAAAGATTCATTTTTTAGCGAACTTTTCTATGAATTAGATATTGAAACGATTTTTATGCGTATTCGTAAAATAAATATTCGGTCTATTAAAGCTGCCGAAAAACTACAATATGTAAATCTAGCAAACGAAACAAGAAAAGCCGTTTATGATGAAATTAACGCGCATGAAGAAGTATATAATTTATATGAAATTCCAAAAGATCAGTATACACTTGCAACAATGCGAGATACAACATTCCAAGAAGCACACCAATTAAAAGAAGCGTAATCTAAAAATTCAGAAATAATAATTAATCATTACTAGTTTGACATATATGTATATCACCCCATGTCTTTGGAAACGATAGATAATGACTTTAGGACACGAGGTGATTTGTAATGGATAAAAAGAAACGTGATAAAGCAAAAAACACATTATCTAGTACACAAGAAGTTCTCTATCAGCGAGAATTTCGAAAAGCAGATCGTGCAGCGGGCTATCGCTCAAAAAGTATTTAAAGTGAAACTGAATAATTAGAAGGTTTCCCCCCTAATTATTCAGTTTCATTACATAAGATTTTCCAATGAATTAGCAAAAAAGGTTCCTTATTTATAAGGAAYCTTTTTTGTGGACAACCTTATCCACAAAAACCGTAGAATTGTGCATAAATTACAAAAGTATTTTACGAATTCATTTATTTAAATGAATTCTAAACGTGAGAATTGTGGATAATTTTCTAAAAATTGTGGATTATGTGGATATAGCTGTTAATATTCCGATTTTACTGTCTAATGAAAGCGTAATCCCTTGTGGATAAAGTGAAACTTTAATCAGTGGGAGTTTTGTTTATCCCCCCTGATTATTAGCCCTCACCAATCGGGCTTTTGCGGGATAAGTTAATAATTCACGTTTATTTTTTTTACAACAATAAAAAAACCCTCTTTAAATGCTTAAAAGAGGGTTTCATATTAAGTAAAAGATTCGGCAAGAACTGGTGATTTAATAGGTATATGATTCGGCTCTGCATGATTTTCTGCCAAAATTGTATCCACAATATGACCAGCTGGCTCAGGACGATAAATACTTTTCATTGCTTCTTTCATCTGAAGAAGCTTCATATCATCTTGTAATAACGCCTCTGTTTTTGCAAAAACTTCACTATCATCACGAATTACAACTGCAGCYCCTTTTTTTTCAAAATACAACGCATTTTCATTCTCTTGTCCTGGGACAGGTTTATATAAAATGACAGGTACTTGTAATGCTGCTGCTTCGCTTAATGTAATACCACCTGGCTTCGTAATCATACAAGAAGTAACACGGAACAATTCATCAATGTTTTCAACATAACCAAATACTTTTAAAGCATCAGAACTTTGTTCCTGTAGTTCCATTAAATCCTGCTTTAAAGCTTCGTTTTTCCCACAAACGACAACTACTTGTAAGTTTGGTACTGACATAAATGACTGGCATAGCTCTTTTACACTCCCTAGCACACCATGAGCACCTGCTACAATTAGTAACATCTTTTTATCCTTACATAACTGATATTTATTATATATAATTGCTGGATTTATCTTTAGCTCAAAACTGCTACGAATCGGAATCCCTGTTTCAACAATTTGTTCTGCAGGTACACCGATATCAACCATCACTTTTTTCACATGATCGGTTGCTACAAAATAACGATCTACTTCTCGATGGATCCATATTTTATGCACGCAAAAATCCGTTAATACGTTATAAACAGGAATAGAAATACCTATTTGCTTTTTCAATTCTGGTACAGCGATGATTGGAAAGGTATTAATAACAATATCCGGTTTCTCCACCTGTAATAGCGTCTTCAAACGCTTTCTCCCAAAATTCGCATACCAAGATGCTATTTTTTTATCRTAAATTTTCTCTACACCATAATAAAACAAACGATATAATTCTTTTCCTACCGTATAGCTTTTTAAATATAAATATTTTGTAATATCGGTTATAACTGGATGTGATTCTCCAAACAAGTCGCATACAATTACATCTTCGATTCCTTTTTGGCGAAATGTTTGTTCTAATGTTTTTGCCACTTGCACATGACCGTTACCGTAATGTGCAGTTAATATTAAAACCTTGGGGTTTTTTATCAAACAAATCCACTCCTAGCTTTTTGTTTCTCCATATTGCATATACGACAATAGGAAAAACATTTTCCTTAAAAACTACATACTCGGATTCTAATACTTTCCTGTTAGCTATGTATCTGTCGTGGATATGCAAAGCATATAAGATTGACCCCTTAATCCTATCTGTGCTCATATCTTTACATTATACTTTCCTATAAGAGCTTTCGCAATAACTTACAAATGTTCTATATTCCATAATACTCACTCTTTTACTTCTTAATTCTTTTTACTATTTTGATTTCCCTTTACAATTATGTAAATTTCTCCGCTTATTCTTTACAAAAATATGGATATTCCCTTTTCAGTATACTCTTTTCTAAATATATACTCTAGATTTTATTATGAAGAAACAAAAAGCCTAACCAAATGTTTAGGTTAGACTGCTTGTAAAATATGTTTTGCATGTTCAACATTTTCTTCTGTCGGTGGATTCACATCCGCAAGTGGATACTTGTGTCCAAGTGCCTCCCATTTATAAACACCGAGCTTATGATATGGCAGCACTTCCACTTTCTTAACATTAGATAGACTTTGAATTAAGTTTGATAATTTTTGCAAATCTTCTTCACCATCGGTAACACCGGGAACCAATACATGTCTTACCCAAATTGGTTTCTTTCTATCCGATAAATAACGAGCAAATTGTAAAATGTGTTCATTTGGTTTCCCTGTTAATTTACGATGTTTCTTTGAATCAATATGCTTCAAATCCAATAAAACTAAATCTGTATACTCCATTAAAATATCTAGCTTATTTTGGAATTCTGGTTCTTCAGAATAACAACCGCCAGAAGAATCGATTGTTGTATGGATACCAGCTTCTTTGCACTTTTTAAACAACTCAATTAAGAAGTCTAGCTGTAATAGTGGCTCTCCACCGCTAACTGTTATACCGCCTCCAGAAGCTTCAATAAATGGAAGGTAACATGTCACATCCTGCATCACTTCTTCAACTGTTATTTCTTTACCTTTACCGATTTCCCATGTATCAGCATTATGACAATATTGACAACGTAATAAACACCCTTGTGTAAATATGACATAACGAATCCCTGGGCCATCAACAGTACCACAAGACTCTACAGAATGTATTCTTCCTTTTACCATGTTACTCTTCCTCCTTTATTGAAACAGCCTCCCTCCGCTATATATTAAAAGCGGAGGGATACTTTTTTCCCTTACATGCTTTCATGCATTGTACGGTTTATTACATCAATTTGTTGTTCACGAGTTAATTTAATAAAGTTAACAGCGTAACCAGATACACGAATTGTTAATTGTGGATATTTTTCAGGATGCTCCATTGCATCCATTAATGTTTCACGGTTAAATACGTTAATATTTAAGTGGTGTCCTTCTTTTATTGCATATCCATCAAGCATAGATACTAAGTTGCGTACTTGTACATCATCTTCTTTACCAAGTGCTTTTGGAATAATAGAGAATGTATTTGAAATACCATCTTGTGCATCTTCATATGGTAATTTAGCTACAGATAATAATGATGCTAATGCACCTTTTGTATCACGGCCATGCATTGGGTTTGCGCCCGGTGCAAATGGTTCTCCAGTACGACGTCCATCTGGAGTGTTACCAGTTTTCTTACCGTATACAACGTTAGATGTGATTGTTAAGATTGACATTGTATGAACAGAATTACGGTATGTTTTATGCTTGCGAAGCTTGTTCATAAATGTTTTCACAAGATTTACTGCAATTTCATCTACACGATCATCATTGTTACCGTATTTAGGGAAATCTCCCTCAATTTCGAAATCAACTGCAATACCATTTTCATCAYGAATTGGTTTTACTTGTGCATATTTAATTGCACTTAAAGAATCTGCTACTACAGATAATCCAGCGATACCTGTTGCCATTGTACGAAGAACATTTGTATCATGAAGTGCCATTTCAATACGTTCATAGCTATATTTATCGTGCATATAGTGAATTACATTTAATGTATTTAAGTATAGACCAGCTAACCATTCCATTGTCATATCGAATTTACGCATAACTTCTTCATAATCTAATACTTCAGAAGTAATTGGTGCGTATTCAGGACCAACTTGTGCTTTTGACTTTTCATCTTTACCACCGTTAACCGCATATAGTAATGCTTTCGCTAAGTTTGCACGTGCTCCGAAGAACTGCATTTGTTTACCGATTCTCATTGCTGATACACAACAAGCAATACCGTAGTCATCACCGTAGTCAGGACGCATAATGTCATCATTTTCGTATTGAATTGCTGATGTTTTAATAGACATTTTCGCACAGTAGTTTTTAAAGTTCTCTGGTAATTGTTTAGACCAAAGAACTGTTAAGTTTGGTTCTGGTGCTGGTCCTAAATTATCTAATGTATGCAAGAAACGGAATGAGTTTTTTGTTACTAACGGACGACCGTCTAACGCCATACCACCGATAGATTCAGTTACCCAAGTTGGATCTCCAGAGAATAGTTCATTATAATCAGGTGTTCTTGCAAATTTCACAAGACGTAATTTCATAATGAAATGGTCAACAATTTCTTGTGCTTCTTCTTCTGTTAAAGTACCATTTGCTAAATCTCTTTCAATGTAAACATCTAAGAATGTAGAGGTACGTCCAAGGCTCATTGCTGCCCCGTTTTGCTCTTTAATTGCTGCAAGATAAGCAAAGTATAACCATTGGAAAGCCTCTTGTGCATTTGTAGCTGGCTTAGAAATATCGAATCCATGAGAAGCAGCCATCTGTTTTAACTCTTGAAGTGCACGCATTTGCTCAGATAATTCTTCGCGTAAACGCATTGTATCTTCGCTCATTACACCGCCAGTTAAATTATAATCAGCTTTTTTCGCTTCAATTAAATGATCTATACCATATAGTGCTACGCGGCGATAGTCACCGATAATACGTCCACGTCCATATGCATCTGGAAGGCCAGTAATAACACCTGATTTACGAGCCGCTTTCATTTCTGGTG
Source organism: Bacillus sp. 05T31 (assembly GCF_056396725.1). Lineage (NCBI taxonomy): Bacteria > Bacillati > Bacillota > Bacilli > Caryophanales > Bacillaceae > Bacillus > Bacillus sp. 05T31. The sequence goes on along the minus strand of NZ_JBFTMA010000064.1, from coordinate 13,019 downwards.
TGTATGCATCAAATACACCTTGATTATGAGTTTTACGCCAGTCTCTGAAAATCTTGCTAAGTTCTTTATCCATTTCATATCCATACGCTTCACAAGCTTGTTCCGCCATACGAATACCACCATATGGTTGTAAAGAACGTTTAAATGGTTTATCAGTTTGGAAACCGACCACTTTTTCAATATCTTTATTTAAATATCCCGGTTCATGTGATGTAATAGAAGAAACAATTTTTGTATCCATATCAAGAACGCCACCGTTTTCACGTTCCTTTGTTGTTAAATCCATTACTTGATCCCAAAGTTTTTTCGTTTCTTCAGTTGCTTCCACTAAGAAAGAGTCTTCTCCCTCGTAAACGTTTACATTATTTAAAATGAAATCGCGAACATCAATCTCTGCTTTCCATTTTTCACCTTTAAAGTTTTCCCACGCGTTTTTTACATTTTCTAATACTTGAGTCATCCTAATCTCCTCCATTTTTGATTAGTACAGGACTAAGATTTTTTATATAACAGCTTACACACTTAGAATACTACTTTTTTTCGAAAGTGRACGAAATAGTTGTGACATGTTTGTGAAAYRTTGAGCAAACYACTRYATACATAGTGTTAACYTCATATAAAACTCTTTAKAATTAACCCTTTCTTTAATTGTATTTTTTTAGTATTCTTATATACGAGTCCTATTTTGCAATATAAGAACGATACCCATTGTAGAGCTGTAATACTCTTATCTCCTAATCTGTTATAGTTTTTATAACAGAGCAAAAAAGTGTACATACGTTGTACACTTTTTTTGTTACCACTATAAAACATCTCTTTTTCTATTTCCATCGTAAAATCCACCACGACTGTTTGTTAATGCAATTAATTGCTCTAAYCCTTCTATATGATCACCWATAATTCGAAGGACAGCTGGAGGATGACCTATTTTTGCRAAATGTTCACTGGGACGAATACGGTTCATCTTATCAACMTCRACACGACTTACACAWGCGATTTCRAAWCCTGAAAGWAYAGCTTTCACTTGTGCTACACAAGGTGACAATAATGATTTATACCCTATTTCCTTCAAACAAGTACGACTAAACGCATTAGGTACAGCAATAAGAGAGCCTACTCCTAAATCTTTTCTATCACAAGCTAAATTTAATGCATATTTAAATGCTGTTACAAGATGAAGTGGTACTCTCAAATCTAAATAATGATTTAAATCATTTAATGCGACATCCGTTCCATCTGCAATAGCTTTTGCAAAGGGATATAGCTCACTAGCTGGAATAACAAAATCACCGTCTATAAATAAAACAATTTCTCCTTTTGCAAAATAAGTTCCAAGCGAACGCCCCACATCGTTTCCAAGTGCTTCTTTATACACAATTGTTGTTGCTCCCTTGTCTTTTGCAATTGTTGCCGTTTTATCGGACGAACCATTTACAACAACGATGATTTCAAAAGGTTCAATTTTGCGAAGCTCTTCTATAACGTTTCCAATTGTTTTCTCTTCATTTTGCACAGGAATAATTACCGATAATTGCTCTCCTTTATACAAATTAGATGTAATGCCCCATCCTTGATAAAAATCTTCAAAATTTAGAGTATGATAGACACACTCTCTTTTCCTATTTCCATCATAATATCCTCCGCGCCCATCGCTGCCTAATATCCGCTCTGCTACAGCTTCTATATGATCACCTATCATTCGTTTTTCAGATTGAGAAAGATCCGTGCCATATGCAGCATGCTCGAATGGACGAAATTTATTTGGCGTAATAACGTCAATTGCACAATGACGACTAATTCTCCATTTACTTTGTGCTAGGCGTAGATGAGCCACAATAGGATTAACAAAACATTCGTCTCCAATACTTTGCACAACTTCCTTCGTCAGCGCATGAGGTACAGATAATAAAGAATCAATTTTTAATTCTTCACGCTCTAACATTGCATTTAATATTTGGCGCCATACTGTCACGGAGTGCGGTTTTTGTTTCTTTAAAAATAATGCGTCCAAATTATTTAAAACGATGTCCGCCTGATCATGTAAAATCGGATTAAGGAATAATTGTAATTTTGAAGTTTGAATAGCAAAATCTCCATCTACAAACAGTAATACATCACCTATCGCATGTTTTGCACCAACTGCGCGTCCAACGTCGTTACCAAGTGACTCTTTATGCTGGATTACTGTACATCCTAAGCTCTCAGCAATCGCTTCTGTACCATCATTACAACCATTTGCTACTACAATAATCTCTACTGGATTCAATGGTTTTACCGATTGAACCACATCTGAAATCGTATCCACTTCATTACATACGGGAATACATCACTTACATACGTAAAGCAGCGTGTCTGCTTTCCATCTCCATACACGAGAATATCGTCACCTTGCAAAGCCGCACGAATAAATCGTGGAATTACTCCTGCGTACGGACCATCTTTCGCTCTTGGACCATAAATATTAAAATAACGAACAATCGTTACAGGTAAACCTTCTAATGCGTACCCTAAACATAATGTTTCCTCTAACGTTTTACAAATTGCATAACTCCAACGTATTTTGGAAGTTGCACCGTATAAACGATCTCCTTCTTCAGAGAATGGCGGCTCTCCCTTTCCATATACTTCAGAAGTAGATGCAAATACTACTTTCTTCTTCCCTTTTAACGCTGCTTGTAAAATATTTCTCGTTCCATCGAAATTTGTTTCAATAAGCTCTACACTTTTTTCCATTGTAGTTTTGACTCCCAAAATTGCAGCTAAATGAAACACCACATCATGTTGATTCACTAATTCATAAATTGAATTTTTATCTAAAACGCTTATTGGAATAACCCGGAGCTCTTTCATTAACTCATTATGATATTTATTTTTTCCTTTATAGAAGTTATCCACAATAGTAACTTCATAACCTCTTTTCACCAACTCTTCAGCTAAATGCGAACCAATAAATCCTGCTCCACCTGTAATTAAACATTTTTCACTCATACACTCACCTTCTTTACGATTCCACGTGTATCTATTAATCGCTCAATCCCTTTAAAAAGATTCCAATCGATACTAGAGTGATCCGTTACAATTAAAATACAATCTGCTTGTTTAATTCTTTGTTCATCTAATGGAACAGAGTGATATAGTGTATCTCCAATTTTCGCTGTAGAAATATACGGATCATGATATTCTATCTTGTATCCTTCTTTTATTAATAATTGAATAATTGGCAACGCCGGTGATTCTCTCAAATCATTTACATCTTTCTTATATGCAATCCCTACTATTAAAACCGTTGCGGGTGATTGCACCACACCTTTTACTTTCCCGATTATTTTCGCTGGCATTTCTTCATTAATTACATGTGCTGCCTCAATTAATTGACTAATTGCTCCAGCCTTTCTTATTCTCCATTGAAAATATAAAGGATCTACCGGAATACAGTGTCCTCCTATTCCTGGTCCTGGCCAATACGGAGTAAATCCAAACGGTTTTGTAGATGCCGCTTCAAGCACCTCATAAAAATTAATATTCAAACTTTCACAAAGTATATTTAACTCATTTACTAATGAAATATTAACTAAGCGCTGAATATTTTCAAATAACTTACACATCTCGGCCACTTTCGGAGAGCTAACTGGAACGACTACATCAAATATAGTGCTATACAAATCCTGTACTTTTTGTTTACACTGCTCGGTTTGTCCACTAATAACTTTTGGAATTGTTTCAACTGAATACTGGCTATTCGCTGGATCAATTCGCTCTGGAGAATACCCAATATAATAATCTTCTCCTACCTTTTTACCTGTTTGAGAAATAATAGGAATGATAACTTCCTCCAGTGTACCTGGATATGTGGAGCTTTCAAAAATGAAGGTTTGTCCTTCTTGAAGGTGTTGTTGTATATAATGGGAGGCTGAAACGAGTGCACTTAAATCGGGTTCTTTATTCTCATTAATTGGCGTTGGCACAGTCACAATAACATACTCACTATTTTGSAACTCCACAACACCTTTATCTGGTGTATTTACTATTAATTTTCTCTCGTTCAATAAATTTTGTAATACGTTAGAAGAAACATCAGGAATATAACTTTCTCCTTTTATTATTGATTCTATYTTYCTAGTATCTTTATCTAATCCAAGTACAGCATGTCCTCTTTCTGCAAAAAGGACCGCYAAAGGAAGGCCRACATAYCCTAATCCAATAATRGTTAYTTTACTACTRGCATYCATCTATATTCTCTTCTTCCCTTCTCAATTGTAGTATTATATCTCTATCCCTTTCTCCGTCTGTAAAACTCCCGCGCCCATTCGTATGTTGTAATAAATAAGCAATCGCCTCAAGCTGATCTCCGAAAATACGATCAAATGCAGGAATTCTTCCATTTACAAACCCATGTTGCTCTGGACGTACTCGATTTGTTTTTATAACATCTACAAATTCCACTGCTGTAATAGAGCATTCTTCTAAAATAGCTTTCATTTGAGCTAGTGGTGGAATGATAAGGGAATCATATCCAATTTTCTCTATTACCTTTTTATGCATAGCATGTGGCACTGCCGTTAATGAGTTGTTCCATAAATCTGGTCGTTTCGCTACCAAATTCACGAAATATTTCCCCATACTAATTGGATCTGCCGGGTGAAACATATCTAACAAACATTGCAAATCATTTAACGCCACATCATTTCCGTCTTCAATAGCATGCAAAAATGGAATTAGCTTTTTTGCCGGAATAGCAAAATCACCATCAACAAATAAACAAATATCTGCCGTAGCATGCATAGCCCCTATCGCTCGTGCTACATTATGTCCAAGTGCCTTCGCGAATTCAACTACAATAACATTCTCTAGCTTTGCTTGTTTAATTGTCTCGGCATCTGCTCCATTCGCAACAACTATAATTTCATCTACACCTGCCTTTTTCACTTCCTGTATGACAGATCTTATAGTCATTTTTTCTTCTGATACGGGTATAATAGCACTGTATTTCGCTTTTTCCTTTTGTAATAAAACTGGTTTATACTTCCCTATAAACTCTCTATCCCTGTTTCCCTCCGAAAAACCGCCACGTTTACCATATGTTTCGATTACGTATTGCAAAGCACACAAATGATCACCCATAATACGACTAGTCGCCTTCGGATAAGGAGAACCAGGTGATGTACCCGTATGCACAGGACGAACCTTATTCGTGTGAATTACATCGACCGAAGCCATATCGGCAATATCTACTCCTCTAGACATCGCCATCGCTTGAAATAGTGCTGGATCTGCTAAATTCCACCACCCAAGATTCTCAATAACATCCCGATTCATCGCATGTGGAATTGCGATTAAAGAACCAACAACAAGCTCTTTTTTATTCAAATAACGATTCAACATGAATTTTCCAACTGTCGTATAGTGTGGTCTCATCTTTAAATAAACAGACCATGTTAAATTATTCACAACAATTTGATGCCCTTGCTGAACTCCTTTCACGAAACGTTGTAGCTCTTTACTCTCAATAACGATGTCACCATCTAAAAACAATACAATTTCACCTTTTGCTTCTCTAGCTCCAATTGCCCTTCCTACATCATTACCAAGAGAATGTTTATAATAAATTACATGGCAACTATGCTGTAATGCGACTTCATTCGTTCCATCTGTCGATCCATTATCTACTACAATAATTTCATACGGCTTCAGCTTCTCCACTTCTACTAAAACTTGTGATAAAGTACTTGCTTCATTATGCGCTGGAATAACAACTGATATTCTCATACTTGTATCACTCTTATCCTTCCAAGCGAACATAAGCAATAATAGGAATACGCACAAGTACATCTTCAGGTGGTCCATAAGAAGGAGATGTACGAACACTTACTGCCCCGTCCGTAACAGATAAAAGAATACCTGCAACAATTTCAACAGCTGTCACAACTTGCACTAATTCACCAACATGGTTACGCAATTCATCAGTAAATAACATATATAAGTCTCCTTTCTTACACTTCTTTCATTGATATAATACTTGTAAATGGTAATAAAACTTCAGTTCCTATTCCTTCTTGCAGCGTTAAGAAATCGTCACCAACTGCTACAATAACACCTGTTAATTGTCCAACTGTCACAGTAATTTCTACGTTTTTACCTAAATATTGCTTTGCAATTTCCTTAAAAGGTGATGTATTGCATTCTTTTAAAATGTTACAAATAATAGATTGAAATTGACTTGATTCTATAAACTCTTCCGTAGCTTGCTTAGAATTTCTTTGAATAAATCTCGCAAAGTTTTGTGAAAAGCCTCTTACACTTCAATATTCCGCAACATCGTATAAATGTCGTTATTCACTTTACCAAATGATTCAATGTTATTTTGAATGTTAGATAATAAAACCACATATACACTACCATTTTTACTAAAACCATTTAAGCAATTCCAACCTGGCATTACACCGTGATTTGAATAGCTTCCTGGATCTACATACCAGCCAAATCCATAATCCTTTTTCACGGCTGTAAACATTTGATTATAACTCTCTTTTGAAATTAATTTTCCAGAAAAGAGTGCTTCATTAAATAAATATAAATCATGCGCGCTCGTATATATATCACCACAACCATATAGTTGTGACATGCTTGGAATATTAGGTGTTGTCATATTGTTATTCACTATTTTATAACCCGTTGATGGGAATCTTGTTTGTTCCAACGCTGTACCGAAACCAGATTGTTTCATACCCGCAGTCGCAAAAATATGTTGTTTTATATATTCTTCGAGCGACTGTCCACTTACCTTCTCAGCAATGTAAGCAAGTATRGAGTAGTTCGAATCGGAATACTTCCATTTCTCTCCTGGAATCCCGATACGCTTTTGATTTCCTATCCGCTTTATCAGTTCTTCACGAGAAATATCCTCTTTTCCCTGCTCATATTCCGGAATGCCTGATGTATGTGTTAATAGATGTTTTAACTGAATGCTATTACCTTGAGGAAAGTCTGGAATATACTTTGCAACTGTATCCTCTACTTGTAACTTATTTTGATCTTTGAGTTGCATAATAGCAGTCGCCACAAATGCTTTTGAAATAGAACCAATATAAAAGGTCGTCTCTGAATTATTCGGCACTTGCTTCTCTTTATTAGCCATGCCGTATCCTTTATTCACAAGAACTTTCCCATTCTTCACAATAACAGCTGTCCCACTAAATCCCATGCTCTGTAAATATTGATCCAATTGAGCGTTTTCATTAATTTCTTGAGGCGGTCCCTCAGCAGGTTTCTCTATAACTTGCGCCTGTTTTATCTGTTCTTCCTGTTCTTTTTGTTTTCTTTGTTTTTCAGCTTCTTGCCTTTTCACTTCTTCTATCTTTTTTAGCTCTTCTTGCTTCTTCATTTCTGCTGCTGCTTTTAAAGTTTCCTCTTTTTTATTATGCGCAACAATTTTTGTATACATGAAATATACAAGTGACAGTAGTAGGGCTAGAATGATTGTTCTTTTTATGTATACAATCGACCGATTTGCTTTCCCATTAACAGTATTTTTTTCCTGATCCATGATTACCTTTTTCCCCTTATTTACCGATAATTTAATTCATCTACACAAGACTTATTTCAAATCATTTCCGCAGATTATGGACACTCCATTTTATGTCATCACTACTGTATCACRCACCGAACATATTACCAACCTATATGTTCAAAAAAGAAAAAGAAAATTTATAAAAGTAAGATTCCCTTTAAAAAATTAACAAAAAAAGAGGATATCCTGTAAAAGACTGTTGTTATCAATCTTTTTGGATATCCTCTTATCTAACTATTTACACGTGTTTTTTCATATCATCGGCAACAGATTCAACATTTGTACCTACGATAACTTGTACACTTGTGTTACTTAATTTCATAACGCCTTTTGCACCTGCGCGTTTTAATGCTGGTTCATTTACTAAACCTGCATCTTTCACTTGTAAGCGTAAACGCGTTGCACAGTTATCAATAACTGYTAAGTTTTCTTTTCCGCCTAAAGCTGCTACGTAAGTTTCACCAATTGAACCTGCAACTGGTGCATCACCCTCTTCAGCTAACTCATCTTCATCTTCACGACCAGGAGTTTTTAAGTCGAACTTCTTAATTAAGAAGTAGAATACTACGAAGTAAATTGCTGCGTAAATTAAACCGATTCCTGCTAGTAACACTGGTTTTGTTGCAATACCGAAGTTTAAAACGTAATCGATTGCACCGGCACTAAATGAGAAACCATCATGAATGCCAAGTGTTGTTGTAATGAATAAAGAAAGACCTGTTAATACTGCATGAATACCATATAGTACTGGAGATAAGAACATGAATGAGAATTCAATTGGTTCTGTAATACCAGTTAAGAATGAAGTTAATGCTAGGCCACCTAACATACCTGTAACCATTTTACGTTTTTCTGGTTTCGCAGCCGCAATCATTGCGAAACATGCTGCCGGTAAACCGAACATCATGATTGGGAAGAAACCAGTCATAAACATACCTGCTGATGGATCTTTTGCGAAGAAGCGTGCAATATCACCATGAACGATATCACCAGCTGCGTTTGTAAAGTCACCAAGTACAAACCAGAAGTATGTATTCATTACGTGGTGTAAACCGATTGGAATTAATAAACGGTTTAATAATCCGAATAAACCAGCACCAACTGAACCTAAGTTTACGATACCGTGTGCTACTGAATCAATACCACTTTGAATTGTTGGCCAAATTTGACCGAATACTAATCCTAAAAGAAGCATTACAATTGAAGTAATGATTGGTACGAAACGTTTTCCAGCAAAGAATCCTAACCATTCTGGTAGTTTAATCTTATGGAATTTGTTGTATAGTAATCCAGCAACAACCCCAGCAATAATACCACCGAGTATGGCCATATTTATTTTTGGCGTTAACGCCGCTGCTTTTGAAACTTTTGTCATTGTATCTGCTAATTTAGTTGGATCTGCTGAACCGACTAAATCYTGRACACTTTTYAATTTATCATTCAGCTCTGCTGCTGAATATGCCTTACTTAGAGCGTTCGTTGTATTTTGTAAAACAAGATATCCAATTGCCCCAGCAAGTCCTGCTGCTCCACTACCATCAATAGACAAACCTATTGCAACACCAATTGCAAAAATAAGTGCTAAATTATCAAAAATTGCTGCACCGGCCTGTGCCATAACAGGAATATTAAATACATCTTCTTGTCCTAAACGAAGCAATAATCCTGCTGCTGGTAGCACTGCGATTGGAAGCATTAACGCTTTACCAATACGTTGTAAAAACTGCAACATTTTAATTCCCCCTATCAAATTTATGAAATCGTTATCATTATAAGTACGCCTTAGAAAACGCTTTCTATTTACATAACCATAATAACATATAGTTGTATAGATGTGTAGTTTTTATTTCCGAACTTTTTATGGATAAATCTCCTATTTCCAAACTGTTATATAAAAGGAAAATTTTCCTTTTATAACATGGAATAATCGAAACTGAAGACTCACTATAGGACATTCAACTTTCGTTTTATCATTCCACTTTTTCATGTTATTATTTATTTCCGAGCATATCGGGAAAAGTAAACTTAGTTAATTCGAAATAGGAGCGTTGGTACTATGCAGTGCATTGAAACAAACAACTTACAGCAGTTGTTAGAACAAGTAAAACCATATACGAAAAAAGGAAAACTTGCTACTTATATCCCCGAACTAGGAAATGCAAATCCAAATGATCTAGGGATTGCCATTTTCCATAAAGAAACAGAATATATCCATGCTGGTAACTCACAAACACTATTTACTCTTCAAAGTATTTCTAAAGTAATTACACTTGCTCTTGCCCTTTTAGACCGTGGTGAAGAATATGTATTTTCTAAAGTTGGAATGGAACCAACTGGTGACCCATTTAATTCTATTATTAAGCTTGAAACAACAAGTTCTTCCAAGCCTCTTAATCCAATGATTAATGCGGGTGCATTAGCTATTACAAGTATGCTAGCTGGTAATGATAACGAGGAGAAGATGGAACGCATTCTTCAATTTGTGCGTGATATAACAGACAATCCTACTATTAGTTATTCTTCTAAAGTTGCCACTTCTGAATTAGAAACAGCTTACTTAAACCGTTCWCTTTGTTACTATATGAAACAAAATGGCATCATCGATAACGATATTGAAGAACTTATGGATTTATATACGCGTCAATGTGCAATTGAGGTTAACTGTATCGACCTAGCACGTATTGGTTTAATCTTTGCAATGGATGGATATGATCCTTATAAAAAGAAACAGATCATCCCTAAACATATTACGAAAATTTGTAAAACATTTATGGTTACTTGCGGGATGTATAATGAATCTGGTGAATTTGCAATTCGTGTTGGAATCCCTGCAAAAAGTGGTGTAGCGGGCGGCATTTTCGGCTGCGTAAAAGGCGAAATGGGAATCGGTATTTTCGGACCAGCTTTAGATGCAAACGGAAATAGTATCGCTGGTTTTAAAATTCTTGAATTACTTTCTGCCCAAGAAGGTTGGAGTATGTTTTAATTTAGAAGTTATCCTGCTATATTGGCAGGATTTTTTATTTCACAAAAAATCCGTTCTACTAGGCATCAACACAATTCAAAAAAACAGTAATAAAAGTTCTCTTTATTATGCATATTTGCTCCCCCCTCCTGAATAATATAGTACAACCTAGCGCTGTATGTGGAGGTGTAAAAGATGAAACTCATATTTCAAATGGAGAAACAACCTGTTCTCGAAAAAACAATTCTTCTTTTTATATTGAGTATTGTAGAAAGTTTGAAACTAAAAGTTGTTTCACTCGATGAATCTCACCGATACATATTCAATTTAGAAGTGCTTGAACTATTAATGGATCGGAACATCGATGATCAAGTATTAGAACTTATTCATTTCGGAATGGGACTTGAAGACATTTACCATGTACTTCCCGAAGAACTTGAGCATAGTATTGAAGAACTGAAATGGCTTTGTATTCAAGTTTTAAGTGAGTACAGTATGCATGAAGAATCGGAACAATTAATTGAAGATATACGTTAAAAAAGCACCTATGTAGGTGCTTTTAATGTTTTTTTAAACTATTTTTATACGTTTCAATATTAACAGGTAATTCTTCCTCTTCTAATGTATGCTCATTTACATCTTTATGAATATGAGCACCTTTAGGCGGTTGATGATCATGCCCTTTTTTCTTATGATCAAATGCTTTCCCACGTCCCATACGGATCCCCCTTTCTTTAAAAGAAATCAGTATTAGTATGAAGAAAAGTATGTCGATATATGCAATCCCTTACCAAATTTCCAAGGAAATACTCGAACATTGTATTCTATTCTTCTTACAACAATTGATCAATTCCAATAAGAATTAATAACACACCTGCAATTATAGTTGCCCATTTCCCTAAGTATTCAGCTAAAAATCTTTTACCAACATACGTAAAACCACTAATACAAATAAAACTAAAAACTCCAGAAATACATGCCGTAAGCCAAAGATTTAAATTTGTTACTCCAGCATCAAATCCACCTGCAATATTGTTTATGGACAATGCAACTCCTAAAACAATTGCTTCAGAAAAACTAATTGTTTTAGAACCATCAAAATCTGCTTTTTCTGGATTACGTAAAACCCCCATAAGTACACTACTATCTTTAGATTCTACGGTATCTTTTTGACTCAAGAAAGGCTGACATAAAATAAACACCCCGATTATTCCTAAAACGAYTGCTCCAATAATGTTTGCTGTGAACTCTGAAATAAATAATGCGATCCAATTCCCAAAAAATCCAGCTAGTAAAGTAAATAAAAATCCAAAAAATGCGATGATAAAATTGTTAAGCCACGAAATTCGAATTTTACGAATGCCATATGCAATCCCAACACCTGCATTATCTAAATTAGACGCAATCCCGATTAAAAAAATTGAAAATAAACCTGCCGTACTCATCGTACAGTCACCCCTTTTCTCACTTTTCGTTGCATATTATGAAAATGTTGAGCAACTGTGCCTGTCTGTTTCATATACTTGTAATAAATGCTCAACATTTTTTCAACGATAGACAATAGAAAAGGAGTGCCTACATTATGCCCAATGAAAATCCAAATGAGCGGCTCGGTAAATTAATAAAGAAACTGTTAAAGGAGCGCGCTCTATCTATGCGTCAACTAGGAACACTTACAAATATTGATCCTGCAACAATTTCAAGAATAATTAATGGCAAACAACAACCGAAGCAAAACCATTTACAAAAATTCGCAAACTGTCTACAAGTTCCACCGCAATTATTACTTGATGAAATGTACCCTAACTCTCCACACATAAATAAGGAAAAAGCAGATATGTACACATCTCTCGATACAATTCAACAAACATTACAATCCTCTAACCTATTCGACTTCGAATACACAACAACTCGTGTAAAACAAGAACTTGAAAATTACGAGCGCTATGCTCAAACTACTGAAGGCGAAAAACGTATTCACGAGAGTTTCAAAAGTAAAATAGAACAAATTGATAGTGCTGGTCCTTTCATTGAGCAATTAACAAATATGTACCAACAATTTTGTACAGAAACCATTTCAACCGAAGAGCGTGCAATTATTGGGGGTGCCTTACTATATTTCATTTTATCAACAGACATTATCCCCGATTATCTTTTTCCAATCGGCTATTTAGATGATGCGATTGCCGTTGAATTAGCTAAAGAGAAATTAATTGAAATAAAACGAAAAACATAGAAAAATAAAGAACTATTTCAGTTGTTTATGTTCAACTCTGAAATAGTTCACTAAAAAAGCGTACAAGTACATACCTGYACAATTTCAAYATACTAATCTATTTTTTTGTATGACACMATTCATATATGAACGCTGTTATTACTTTTGTAAATTCAATTAACTGCTCAACTTCAACTTTCTCATTTATTGAATGAGCTTCTTCTAATGTACCTGGTCCGTAAATAACAGCTGGAATGTTAAACTCACTAAAC
>NZ_JBFTMA010000063.1:0-11649 GCF_056396725.1 Bacillus sp. 05T31 | reverse complement strand
ATCCATACTTGTAATACATCTGCCGTTTCTTTGGTTTTTGCAATACTTGAAGTAGCTAATTCCCCAGAACTAAAACTTAATATCAGAACACCAAGTGCCATAAGGCAACCTAGTTGAAATACTAATAACATTACAACTGGCATAACAACTAGTCTAGTAGATATTACAGATGGTTTTGCGAAAAACGTCTCCTGAAAATTTATACTATGCTTTCTGCAATATTTATAAAATAATAAAACTGGTATAACATACAAAACACTGAGCAAACCAATTTCTTGCTTTAACGACATCGATGCTCCATAAAACAATGGCAATCTAATTACGCATTCCATAAGGAAAAATCCAACTAATAAATATAGCAAGATATAACGAAATTTCAATCTAAATAATGCATTGTTTATCAAAACATTACGCCCTCTCCTCAATGATATAACAACCTAGAAATTACCCTTTATCTCATCATAGCACAATAAAATGTAAAAAATCCCATTTTTGTTATAATTAACAGTAAAGAACCTCTCGTTTTTTGTTATAATCTAAATATACAGAATACAACCAAACCAAGGAGAGATTCCCATTGCTACTTCTACAAATGATTCTAGATATTTTACTAGGTGATCCACACGAAAGACAGTTCGAAATTAGAGAAAACATTCAGCTACTAAATGAACAACCAGTGTTCAACGATTTAATAGAGCGCTATGGCCGATCTTTCTTATTAAACTTTCGGATTCGAAAATTTATCGGGAAACACGATGCCCGCTTGTTAATACATAATCCAGTAAAGCTGCAACACTTCTGTGCGGAACTTGAATTTATGATTAGAAAAAGAGGATTGTTTAAATAAGGAGAGAATTCATATGAACTCTGAAAAGGTTAAAAAGTTATTATATGTTTTCGTACACCTCGTAGGCCCGCTTTCTTACCTCACTATCTCTACCATTTTGGGAGCTTTTTTCACTTCCAAATCTACATTCGAAAATATATCTGATAATCTTTGTGTGATGGCCATCTATTACGTGTTTATAAGCTTACTGTGGTTTTTCTATTTAGGTCGATTAGACAAAGACGTGGATAAGATTACACAAGAGATTCATAACAACAAGATGTAATACATATAAAAAAGGAGAGCCGCCAAGACTCTCCTTTTTGTGTTAGCTTCGTTTCTGCTTCTTATCTGATGAAGGTACTTTATGAGAACCGGTTTCATGCGTTGTTGTTCCTTGTCCTTCCACCTCTGGAGAACCTAGGACTGATCTAGAATGATCTGTTTTCACTTTTTTACTCATTGCACTCACCCCCCAAGATTACTTTTTACTTAAGGGTAAAAAACTATTCAACAACCATATGAACAAACGCTCTTTTACTCTCTTATCTGTTTTTCACTAATGTCCCATAGACGTTTTGCGGCATCCTTATCCAAGGCAGCTTCAGACATTTTTCCTATTTGCTTATCGGCATAGTAATAACCACTATGATCAGTAAATTCAGTTGATTCTGCTAGCCATATTAGAGTTTCAGCACCTTTCTCGGGTGTACGAGAGAAAGGTTTCATTGCTGCCATAGTTAAGCGAGCAACTAGACCATTGTCCTGGTTGAAATTCGTAGCCACTAGCCCTGGATCGAAGCTGTATGCACTAACACCCGTCCCCTCCAACCGCTTTGCCAATTCAGCGGTAAATAAAATATTTGCTAGCTTTGATTGAGCATAACGCATTGTAGGACCACCCATGAATTTCTTAACACCACGATAAAGTTGTTCTGCATCTAAATCACCGAAATCAATTCCCTTTTTAGCCATTTTGTGACCGTGAGATGCGGTGGTGATAACACGAGCAGGAGCACTTTTTTTTAAACGCTCCAACAGCAAATTAGTGATTAGGAATGGACCTAAATGGTTAACCGCCCAAGTCATCTCCAAATCGTCCTCTGTAAGCTGCCTTGTTTGAAATAAAGCACCAGCATTATTCACTAATATATCTATTCTCGGACACCTTTCTAAAATATCAGTAGCTACCCGGCGTATAGATTGTTGGGAAGCCATATCAGCTAAAAATAGATCTATCATCACATCCCCATTCGTTACATCCTTAATTTGAGCAATAGCAGCATTCGCTTTTTCCTCGTTACGTGCAATGATTCCTAGTTTGGCACCGCGCTCTGCAAATGCCTTAGCTGCCGCTAATCCAATACCACTTGTTGCACCAGTAATCACCACATACTTGTCATGCAGTGTCCACTTTGTATGACTTGTAATCTCCCCCATCGGTACAAGAACCCCTTCCCTTGCCCATAAATATTTCATTCGTTTTACTATATGTGAGATACGAACGAACCTATGAACAACATTTTTCCAAACAAAAAAAGCGAGAGCAACTGCTCTCGCTTTTTTCATCTTAAAACTCTGAAGAACCTGGAGTTCTTGGGAATGGAATTACGTCACGGATGTTAGCCATACCAGTGATGTACATTAGGAAGCGCTCGAAACCTAGACCGAATCCAGCGTGTTTTGTACCGCCGTATTTTCTAAGTTCTAAGTACCACCAGTAGTCCTCTTCGTTCATACCTAATTCTTTAATTCTGTCTACTAAAACGTCCATTCTTTCTTCACGTTGACTTCCGCCGATTAATTCGCCGATGCCAGGAACTAGAAGGTCAGTAGCAGCTACTGTTTTTCCATCTTCATTCATACGCATGTAGAATGCTTTAATGTCTTTCGGATAGTCTGTTACGAATACAGGGCGTTTGAAGATTTCTTCTGATAAGTATCTTTCGTGCTCTGTTTGTAAGTCAATACCCCATTCTACTGGGTATTTGAAGTCTGCACCTGATTCTTGAAGCACTTTAATTGCTTCTGTGTATGTGATACGACCGAAGTCAGAGTTGATTACGTTGTTCATGCGTTCTAGAACTGTTTTATCAACGAAGCTGTTGAAGAATTCCATTTCTTCTGGTGCATGCTCTAGTACGTATTTCATTGCATATTTCAGCATATCTTCTGTAAGATCCATTACATCGCCTAATTCAGCGAATGCAATCTCAGGCTCAACCATCCAGAACTCCGCTGCGTGGCGAGTTGTGTTTGAGTTTTCTGCACGGAATGTAGGTCCGAATGTGTACACATCACGGAACGCTAATGCATAAGCTTCAGCATTCAGCTGTCCACTTACTGTTAAGTTTGTTTCTTTGCCGAAGAAGTCTTTTGATTCGTCGACTTGTCCGTCTTCACCTTTAGGTACGTTGTTTAAATCTTGCGTTGTTACGCGGAACATTTCGCCTGCACCTTCTGTATCACTACCAGTGATAATTGGTGTGTGAACATGTACAAATCCACGCTCTTGGAAGAATTGGTGAATTGCAAATGCTGCGATAGAACGCACGCGAAATGTTGCTGAGAATGCATTTGTTCTTGGACGTAAGTGAGCGATTGTACGTAAGTATTCAAACGTGTGACGCTTCTTTTGAAGTGGGTAATCAGAATCTGATAAGCCCTCGATATCAATTTTTTCTGCTTTAATTTCAAATGGTTGCTTCGCTCCAGGCGTTGCAATTACTTTACCTTCTACTTTAACCGAAGAGCTAAGTGGAAGCTTTGCAATTTCTTTGAAGTTCTCTAATTCTGTATCGAAAACGATTTGAACACCTTTGAAGAAGCTACCGTCGTTTAATTCGATGAAACCAAATGCTTTTGAATCACGTAAGTTACGAATCCAACCCGATACTTGTACTGTTTGATCTGCGTATTTATCTGTATCTCTATACAGACTTTTTACTAATGTGTTTTCCATAGTAAAATTCTCCTTTACTCATATATTTAAATACAAAAAAACCTTTCATCCATAAAGGGACGAAAGGTTAAACTTCGCGGTACCACCCAATTTGTCATAAAGACCAACTTTAACTCGTATGTAATACATACTTCCCGGTTTGTAACAGGCCGGATTCCCGTCTAAGTCTACTCTTGAACACAAAATTCAATTTCGGTTAGCAACTCCAAGGTGTTCTTCACATATACCGCCTCATCAGGCTCTCACCGTCCCTGACTCGCTTTGGATTATAGTATATACTACTTTTCCTTATCATCGTCTTTCGTTTTGTTAAACTAAAATTAATGTACTACATTCGAGGGAAAGATGCAAGATGCCTTGATATATATCAGCGATTTTTATACTATATCGATCATAACTCCAAATATATCGGCGATTTTTATAATATATCGACTTACCGACATTTTCCGACAATCGTGCCATAAAAAAAATTGCCGGACTTAATCCGGCGATTTTTTATTACTTACGTAACTCCGCACCAAATTTCTCTTCTACCGCTGTTAATACACGGTTATGCGCTTCTGTTACTTCTTCGTCTGTTAATGTACGTTCTGCATCGAAGTAGTTCATAGAGAATGCAAGTGATTTCTTGCCTTCTTCCATTTTTTCACCTTCGTATAAGTCGAATAGTGCTACGTCTTTCAGAAGTTCTCCGCCAGCTTCAGCAATGACTTGCTTCATTTCACCAGCTTTTGTTTCTGTTGTTACTACAACAGCCATATCACGTGTCATAGATGGGAAACGTGGAATTGCTGAGTAGTAAGTTCCCTCAGCGTCTGCACCGAATACTTTTGCAAGAGATAATTCGAATACGAATGTATTTTTCACATCTAATTGTTTTTCTGTTTCCGGGTGCAATTGACCGATGAATCCGATTGCTTCACCATCTAATACGATGTCAGCTGTACGGCCTGGGTGCATACCTTCACGTTTTGCTGGTGCATAAGTGATTTGATTTGCCACGCCAAGTACGTCGAATAATCCTTCTAATACACCTTTAACAACGAAGAAGTCTACAACTTTCTTCTCACCTTGCCATGCATGGTGAAGAGCAAGACCTGTCATAACACCTGCAAGATGTTGTTCTTCTTTCGGAAGTTCTCCTGCTTCTGTTGGTAAGAAGATAGAACCTACTTCATATAATGCAACGCTGTCGTTTTTACGTGCAACATTGTATGAAACTGCTTCTAACAATTGTGGCACTAAGCTTAAACGAAGTTGGCTACGCTCTTCGCTCATTGGAAGCGCAAGATTTACAGGAGCTTTTTCGTTCGGCTCAACCATATATTGTTTCGCTTTGTCAGCGCTTGTTAATGAATATGTGATTGCTTCATATAAACCAGCACCTTCTAGGAAGCGGCGTACTTTACGACGTTTCGTTTGTGCTGATGTTAATTTACCACGTGTCATTGTTCCAGATGGTAATGTAACTGGAATGTGATCATAACCATACAGACGACCTACTTCTTCTACTAAGTCTTCTGAAATTGTAATGTCAGGACGACGTGCTGGTACATTTACATGGAATGTTCCTTCTACTTCTGTGAATGGGAATTTTAAGTTTGTGAACATTGTACCCATTTCACTCGCAGAAATATCTGTACCTAATACACGGTTTACTTTTTCAGCTGTAACAGATACTGTACGTTCTTGTACTTGTAAGTTATCAGCTTCTACTACACCTTCAAGCGCTTGTCCACCAGCGTATTTTGCCATTAAAGCAGCTGCATGTTGAATTGCTTCAAATGTACGTGTTGGGTCGATTCCTTTTTCAAAACGTGCACTTGATTCGCTACGAAGACCTAAGTCTTTTGATGTACGACGCACTGTTTGACCTGCAAAGTATGCAGACTCAATTAGAACGTTTACTGTCTCGCTATCAACTTCAGAATCCGCTCCGCCCATTACACCAGCAACAGCTAACGCTTTTTCACCGTTTGTAATAACAAGGTGGTGGCTTTGTAACGTACGTTCTTGAGCATCTAATGTTTGAATCTTTTCGCCTTCTTTTGCAAGACGAACAACGATTTCTTTTGAACCTAATTTATCGTAATCGAATGCATGTAACGGTTGACCGTATTCCATTAAAATGTAGTTTGTAATATCAACTACATTACTAATTGGACGAATGCCAGCTGCCATAAGACGAGTTTGCATCCACATTGGTGATGGACCAATCTTTACGTTCTTCACCATTTTTGCAATATATAATGGGTTTTCTTCTTTCGCTTCTACACTTACAGAAATGTAATCAGAAGTTTTTTCTGCTGTTTCTTGTAAGTCGATAGCTGGAAGTTTCACTTCACGGCCGTAAATAGCAGCTACTTCATATGCAACACCTAACATGTTTAAGCAATCTGCACGGTTTGGTGTTAAACCAAGCTCAAGTACTTCATCATTTAAATTTAAAATTTCAAGTGCATCTGCACCAACTTCAGCATCACTTGGGAAGATGAAGATACCGTCTGCATATTCTTTCGCAACGAATTTCCCATCAATACCAAGCTCTTGAAGAGCACAAACCATACCGTGAGAAGCTTCCCCACGTAGTTTTGCTTTTTTAATTTTGAAGTTACCAGGAAGTACAGCGCCAACTTTTGCAACTGGTACTTTTAAACCTTTTGCAATGTTAGCAGCTCCACAAATAATTTGAACCGGTTCTTCTTCACCGATATCGATTAAGCATTTGCTTAATTTATCAGCTTCTGGGTGTTTTTCACATTCTAATACGTGACCAACTACAACACCTTTTACACCTTTATTTAATACTTCAACACCTTCTACTTCAATACCACTTTTCGTGATTTTGTCTGCTAGTTCTTGTGCTGTTACATCTTTAATATCTACATACTCTTGTAACCAACGATATGATACGAACATATTTATCCTCTCCTTCCCTTACGCTCGTTTGAACTGCTGTAAGAAACGTACATCATTTGTATAGAAATGACGAATGTCATCTACGCCGTATTTCAACATTGCGATACGCTCTGCGCCCATACCGAATGCGAAACCTTGATATTCTTTTGAATCATAACCAGCCATTTCAAGTACGTTCGGGTGAACCATACCTGCTCCTAAAATTTCGATCCAGCCAGTCCCTTTACAAGTGCCACAACCTTTACCGTGACACATCATACAAGAAATATCCATCTCTACAGACGGCTCTGTGAATGGGAAGAAGCTTGGACGAAGACGGATTTCACGATCTTCACCGAACATCTTTTTCACGAATACTTGCAGTGTACCTTTTAAGTCACTCATACGAATATTTTTATCAATTACAAGACCTTCAATTTGCATGAATTGGTGTGAATGCGTTGCATCATCGTCATCGCGGCGATACACTTTACCAGGACAAATAATTTTAATCGGTCCCTTTTCTTTATTCTTTTCCATCGTACGTGCTTGCACAGAAGATGTATGTGTACGTAGTAACGTTTCTTCTGTAATGTAGAATGTATCTTGCATATCACGCGCTGGGTGATCTTTCGGTAAGTTTAATGCTTCGAAGTTGTAGTAGTCTTTTTCTACTTCTGTTCCTTCAGCTACTTCATAACCCATACCGATGAATACATCTTCAATTTGTTCAACAACTGCTGTTAACGGATGGTGACAACCTGTTTCAACAGGACGACCTGGCAGTGTAACATCAATTGTTTCAGTAGCTAATTTCGCCTCAATTACTGCTTTTTCTAAGTTACCAATTTTGTCTTCTAGACGCGTTTGAATCGCTTCACGTACTTCATTTACTAATGCTCCCATACGTGGACGCTCTTCTGCTGATAATTTTCCCATGCCACGTAATACTTCTGTAATTGGACCTTTTTTCCCTAAATACGCTACGCGTACGTCGTTTAAGCCCTTTAGCTCTTTCGCTTCTTCAATAAGCTCTAACGCTTTTTGCTTTAGCTCTTTTAAACGTGCTTCCATTTGGAACCCTCCTAATTTTAAAAATAAAAAAACCCCGCTCCCAAAAAGGGACGAGGTAAATTCGCGGTACCACCCTAAATTGACAGAACAAGTCTGCCCACTCATTAGTTATAACGATCAATTCTGACCGGAACGCCTTTACATATAAATGGTCCTGGCGCCAACTCCAGAGGTGAATTCACTTCCATCTACCATAAGAATGCTTTCAGTCTACGGCACTCTCTCCCTATATGGCGATTTTGTAAGCTACTCTTCTCTATCAACGTTTTTCATTAATATACTTTTATTATATGTTCAAAAAAGTTCGATACTCATTTCACCACTTTTTTATGAACATGCACTTCAACTTATTATAAGAAGTTTTTTATCGATTCGCAACTGGGCTTTGTAAATAATACGTTAAAATCCCTGCTGCAACCGCAACATTTAATGATTCTGCCCCGCCGTAAATCGGAATATACAAGTTTTGATCACTTTTCGCAAGAATTTCTTGGCGTACGCCGCTTCCTTCATTCCCTACAATTAATGCAAAACTTCCAGCCGGGGTTACTTCACCAAATGGAACTCCATTTTCAAGAGCTGTTCCATATACAGGGACGTTATTTTCTTTTAACTTGTCTACCCATTCTTCTAAGTTCCCTTTCACAACCGGTAAGTGGAAAATAGAACCTTGTGTAGATCGTAGTACTTTACTATTATAAACATCAACGCACCCTTCTCCAAGCACAACGGCATGAATACCCGCTGCATCCGCTGTACGAATAATCGTTCCCAAATTACCTGGGTCTTGAAGGCCGTCTAATAAAAGAAATTTCCCATCAGTAAGAGCTACTTCTTTCTCATGTTTCTCACAAACAGCAAATACACCTTGCGTTGTTTCTGTTTCGCGAAGTACTTTTACAATTGCTTCAGGCACGATATACATTTCAACTTCGTTAACTGTCCAATCTTTCGGAAGGTCTGTCTGATTTGAAACGATAAGTTCTGTTACAACACCTGCCTTTAAAGCTTCCTCCACTAAGTGGAACCCTTCAACAAAGAACAATCCTTGCTTATCGCGTTCTTTTTTCGTCTGCAGCTTTTTCCACTGCTTCACACGCGGATTTTGTACTGAATCAATGTTTTTCATAATATGTAATTCCCTCTCTTCTTGTCTTATCATTATAGCCTATTTTTCATACATATTTACATAAAAAAGAACAAAAACTAACGTCAGTTTCAATTCTGAAGAAGAGGTGAAAGTGATGAATTTTAATCTACGCGGCGCTGTGTTAGCGAATGTATCTGGAAATTCACAAGACCAATTACAAGAAACGATTGTCGATGCAATTCAAAGCGGTGAGGAAAAAATGCTTCCAGGTCTTGGTGTTTTATTTGAAGTCATTTGGAAAAATGCTGATGAAAATGAAAAACACGAAATGTTAGGAACACTGGAGCAAGGATTAAAAAAATAAACAATAAAAGGTCACCTTAGAAAAAAAACTAAGGTGACCTTTTATGTCTATAAAATTTTTCTTCTCCTAAACATTTCTACTTTACTAACGCTACCCCGATGGAGTACAATGTTCAAAATACATTTAAACCGATTGATTTTTCTTCATATACATCATTGGATAAAAGGAGTGAATGTTTTATGCACCGTATTACGCTTGAACAAATTTTTAAACATCACATTACGCAAAAATATGTAAACCGTTCTGGAATGGTCCACGCGATCGCTGTCGCTTACCATGCGTTTCACTTAGCCAAAAAGCATCACGCCTCAGTCGATGCTGCGACAAAGGCTGGCTTCCTTCATGATATCGGACATCATACGTGGTACACAGGCGGCGAATGGGACTATGACTTGTATAAAAAGAATGATATACATGCGATTAAAGGGGCAGAAAGATCTCATAAATTGCTTATTAGATTAGGAGAACATCCTAAACTAGCAAAAGAAATTTCTGTTGCAATTCTTCTGCACACTGATTCTTTCCTACTAGAACAAACACTTGAAAGAACACCTCTACAAAATGTTATTAAGTGGGCGGATGAAGCCGATGAAGAACCAGGTGGCGCACACCATTATAGAACTATTTCTTATGAAAAAGCATTGAAAGCAATTCAGCAATTAGACCGATTGTTAGAGCGTGAATTACAAATAGAGCAAAAGAAATTGAATGACAAGGCAGAACATAGTTATCAATGAGAAAGAGGCATCACTATAGGGTGATACCTCTTTTATTATTTTCACGAAAAATACACCTTTATATGTAATATTTAAATATTACACCCGAAAACAAAATACTTTATAATTAAATATACAAATATAAAGAGGTGATTTTACAAATGCAACCCGTTACACAACTTTCTAATGAGCAGAAATACTCTATGTCATGGGGACAATTTATTAGCTCCGTTTTATTCGCTTTTTTCGGAACCGGACTTATTACTGTGTTCCTCGCAATGCCCTTAACAATTTATACAGCCGGTCTTACAGATAAAAAACAAATTGCCCTGTATGAATCTATTGCAAATACTGCAAGTATCGTATTACAACTAGCCGTGTTGTTATTCTTCATTTTCAAATTTGAACCCGCAAAAAAATTACTGCTAAAATCTTTTAACTTTAAAGCACTTAAAGAATGGCGTACATACGTATACTTACTTCTTTTCTTCGCTATAAACATTATACTCAATTACATCTTGTTAAATTATGTGTTCCAAGACGCAACGAAGCAGCAATCTTCCGCACTTAACTTAGACGTTTTTAAGCAGTATCAAATATTATTACTTCTCGGCTTCGCTATACTCACACCAATTTTTGAAGAACTTATTTTCCGTGGCTTTATACTTCGCTTCTTCTCAGAGCGCTTTCCATTTTGGATTGCAGCCATCATAACAAGCTTCTTCTTCGGTATCGCTCATACATACTCACTTGGAGTAATGGTAATTACTTTCTTCATGGGATTATTAATGGCTATTTTATGTAAAAAAACAAAATCCATTATTCCAGCTATGTTATTTCATATTATGAATAATATGTTAGCATTCTTGAGTTAGAAAGAGGTCTCATCGCGATACCTCTTTCTACTCTTTTATCACAACTTCAAACTCTTCTTCCGTTAACACTTTTCGGTAATTCGTTTTCTTTTCTCCCTCTTCACCAGAAGTTAGGACAGGTGTCAGTACAATTTTCGTTACACTGTCCTCTAGCTTTTCAAAACGCCAATAACTATTTTCCGCTAATGTATGACCTGAAACTGGTTTTAACTCTTTCCCATCTTGATCTTTTGCAGTAAATGTCACATCTAACTTTGTTCCGTTCATCATTTTATAATTTAACTTCGTAGATACAGGAGACACTTTCAAATCTTCCACTTCTATTTTTTGACCATTTTCTAATTTAAAATGCTTATGGGTTGGGATTGTTTTCGTTTCAGCTTTTAATTTGTCTCCAGATGCCTTAAAGGAAAAGCCCCATTCTCCTTTTATTGAGGTTTTATCTTTTAACGGCATAAGTCTTCTATATATAATTTGTATATCTAGTTCCCCATCCAATTCCATTGGCTTCATTTGTGAATCTTTCAAATTTGTAGTAGTAAAAAATGTGTATGTATAATCATTTACTTTTTGTTTACCTCCACCACCACTACCATTTAACTCTTTTCCATTTATATAAACATCTGGGTACGGTAAAAAAATATCTCCCAGATTAACACTGTTAGACTTAAACGTACTATTAACAATAATCTGTCCCTCATCTATCATCACTTCATCTAACCTTACTTCTACACCATTATCATAAACCGTTTGTCCTATTGTCGTTTTATATTCTTTTAAAGGTTCTCCTCTACTGTTTACGTAGTCTTCCATTTTACTTCCGATTAACGGTATATCCGCAATC